>PWTM01000141.1 GCA_003563855.1 PVC group bacterium
CGGGCGGGGTGGTTCGGTCCATGCCGCGGGGCGCTGCGCGTGCGTCGGCAAAGCGGCGTCGCCGGGCTTCGCCCTCTGCCGCCGCACTCCATACGATTGCCAGACGGGCGCAGATATGGAGTGCGCCGGCCGCCAGTCGCGCCGAAGCGCGGAGCGCGAAGGCGGAAGAGCGCAGCGGCGACGGCGCTTTGGCTTCGCTGACCTCACCACTCCGACGATACGTCGAAGTCATCCGGAAGATTCAGCCGTTCGGTCTTGAAGCCGTAGATCGTCTGGACCAAGGCCGCGCCGGTCGTTCGCTCGAACCAGGCCGCCGAACACCACGGATACTGGCTGGCGACGCGGACGAGCCCGTGTCGAACCGCATTCTGATGGCAGTAGTTCAAGCGTGCGAGGTAGGATCCTTCGTAGGTCAAGCGCGTGTCACGGAAGTTGAACCAGACTTGGCGCCCATTCCGCTCGTCGAGACGGTTGACCCACTTGGCCGTCTTCTCGTGCAGCAGACCCAGCATACGCGACAGGTTGCTCGCGTCCCCCGCGTCTTCGGGGCAGTGTGCGACGAAGTGATAGTGATTGGAGAAGACAGCCCAGGCCTCGAGACGCCATCCCGCGTCCCGGGTCACTCGCAGCAACCCACGGTGCAGCACGCCCAGGCGCTTCGCCCCGCGGAAATGGTGCGCCTTTCGATACGTGCCCGCCGTGACGAAATAGGTTCCCGTTTCGGAGAGGCGATGCACGGGCGCATGCGGCCACGCGGCAGCCTTGGGTAGGATTGGGTCCGGGCTGACCATGCCTATGATGGTAGCGCGTGATGGCGTGTGGGCGAAGCGGGATCCACAGGCCCGGACCCGGAAAAGCGGACGGGGGACAGGCAGTGGCTGCCTGTCCCCCAATCCGTTTCTCCGCTTCTGTTCAGCGCCTCAGTCGGCGGCGGATCAGCAGCGCAAGGGCGCCCAGCGCCATGACGCCCGTCGTCGTCGGTTCGGGAATGACGGTCAGCTTCACCGAATCGATCTTGATGTCGTTCTCCGCCCGCTGGACGTACCCGAAGATCTGGTACTCCCGGGTGAAGTCGAAGGCGTCGGCGCCCGCGGCCGCGAACGTGCCGGTTGTCGCTTCCGCGCCATCGAGACTGTAGGACCAGGTGGTCCCGGTGCCATCCACCTCCAGAACCCAGGTTTGCGTCGCGCCACCTCCCAGGATGGTCTGGTCGTTACTGAGGTTAAACAAGTCGTCCCCGCCCGCCTTGTCATCGATCACATGGTTGAGCCCCTGGGGACCGAATTCTGTCGTCATGTTCAGTCCGATCCCGTAAGTATTCCGGTCCCCGCATAGATATTGCGCCAGGTAGTTGTCTTCACGACCGTGATCCGTGGCTGCGACCCCGAAATTCACGCGGTTGGCACTTTGTCCGGCACTAATGTTGCCGATGGAAAACACCACTTCGAGCCTGAATCCACCACTCAGGTCCCAAGCGCTCTCCGTGAAGACGTTGCCTCGGTCATTAGTCCCCGACCTGGCGTTGCCGAGGAGCTGATTGGTATCGGTGTCCACCTCCCAGACGGGGCCCTGTCCTAGAGCCCGGTCCATCCCACCCCCGATGCCGGGATTGTCTCCGCGGTCGGCGCCGTCGAAGACGTTCTCGTAGACGACGACGGGGCCTGCCGCGGCCACGGCCGCGATCAGAAGAACAACCGTCGCGAGTACTGCGCCTCCCACGAACCTGTTTCCTTTGCGCTTCATCCTGCACTCTCCCTTCCTGTTCTGTTCTCTCTCCTCGTCCAGCCGCCGCCGGGGGCGCCCCGACCCGACCTCGAACACGGGAACGACCGCGCATATCGTCGATCCTACCTCATCCCCTGATTCTGTATAGATCACATTTGGTCGTTTTTTAGTGAGCGTTTGCGCCACTGTCGGGCCTTGTATTCTGGCGTCTTCTTCCACGGGCGCGTGTAGGGAGTGCGCAGGCGGCAGAGCGGAGCGGCAGACGGCGCTTTGGCTTTGTTGGCGCGGGCGGTGTGGCGGCCCATGCCGCGGGGGCGCTGCGCATGCGGCGGCAAAGCGGCGTCGCCGGGCTTCGCCCTCTGCCGCCGCACTCCACATTTTTTACACGGGCGCAGATATGGAGTGCGCCGGCCGCCAGTCGCGCCGAAGCGCGGAGCGCGAAGGCGGAAGAGCGAAGCGGCGACGGCGCTTTCGCCTCCCGCCGGCGCTACTTCTTCGCCAGCAGCGCGCGGATGGCGTCGAGCTGGCCGGCGCTGCCGAGCTTCCCGTTCTTGTGCGCGATGAACTTCGCGTACTCGGCCATGAAGACCTTGCCCGGCGGGCGCAGGTCGAAGTTCTCGGGATCGTCGCGGAAGCTCTCGCGGTGGACCCGGCACCAGACGAGCCGGCCGTCGGTGTCGATGTTCACCTTCGTGACGCCCAGTTTCGCCGCGCGGGCGAACTGGTTCTCGTCCACGCCCTTGGCGCCCTTGAGCTGGCCGCCGGCCGCGTTGATGCGCTCGACTTCCTCCTGCGGCACCGAGCTCGATCCGTGCATCACGAGCGGGAAGCCGGGCAGGCGCTTCTGGATTTCCTCGAGCACGTCGAACCGCAGGCCCTGGCTGCCGGTGAACTTGTAAGCCCCGTGGCTGGTGCCGATCGCGCAGGCGAGGCTGTCGCAGCCGCTGCGCTCGACGAATTCCTTCGCCTGCGCGGGATCCGTCAGCTTGGCGTCGGCCTCGGCCACGGCGACGTGCTCCTCGACGCCCCCGAGCTTGCCGAGCTCGGCTTCGACCACGATGCCCTTCGCGTGGGCCGCCTCGACGACCCGCCGCGTGATCGCGATGTTCTCGTCGAAGGGTTCGGCGCTCGCGTCGATCATGACCGAGCTGTAGAACCCGCTGGCGATGCAGTCCATGCACGTCTCTTCGTCGCCATGGTCCAGGTGCACGGCGAAGATCGCATCGGGGAAGACGTCGACGGCGGTGCGGATGATCGCTTCGAGCATCCGCTTGTCGGTGTAGGCGCGCGCGCCCTTCGAGAGCTGGATGATGAACGGCGCCTTGCTCTCGACGTTCCCCCGGAACAGGCCCATCGCCTGTTCGAGGTTGTTGATGTTGTAGGCGCCGATCGCGTAGGTGCCGTACGCGTGCGCGAAGAGTTCCTTCGTCGTGACAATCATGATCCGTTCCTTTCGCCGCCCGGCGCCCCGCCGGGCGCCGGTCCTCGTTCCCCGTCCGTGTGAGCGGCTGAGGATAACGCCCCCCGAGCGGGTGTCAACCGCGCAGGTCTGAGGGTGTCCCCCCGTTCTTCGCGGCGTACTCGTTTCGGTCGACGACGACGGCGGACGATTGGAGCCCGCACTCGTCGTCCGGGAAGAACCGGGAAGAGACCACGTCGCGGCCCAGGCGCCGCGTGCCCACGCCAGCCGAAAGCGGCGTCGCCGGGCTTCGCCCTCTGCCGCCGCACTCCATATGGTCTTCGGTGTGGAGTGCGGTGGCAGAGTTCCGGGCGCGCCTCGCGCCCGGGACGGCGACACCGCTTTCGCCCGCGCCGTTCCCGCGCCGCGGCTCGGCGCGCCGCAAGGTGCGCGGCGAACAGAGGCGGAACGCCGTACGTAATCGTCGCCCGCTCTCGTCGGCCCCTCTCGTCGTCCCGGCTCATAGGGCTGGCGCTTCGCTTCCCTGGAAGAGACCGCCAGGAATCCGACGAGGAGCCGGGAGAAGACCCCTCCCATACCCGGGGCGGCAAATTCGCCTCTTCCGTGGCTACCGGATGCTGCCGCCCCGGGTGGCGAAGCACGGCCTGCCGCACCCCGCCGGCTCACCCCCCCCCTACCGCGGCCGCCCGTGCGGTGGCCCGCGAGGCCGCCGCGCCATCGGCTCGGCTGAAGCGGGCTCTTCCAAGGCCTGGAAACCGGATGGGGTCCGGCTTCCAAGGCTTGGAAGGGAAGCGGCGGTCGTCAGCCGTCGAGCGCGGGCAGGTCGACCCAGGCGCGCTTCTGCCAGGAGTCGAGGCCGGCTTCGGCGAGCTGGACGCCCTTCGCCCCCTCGAGCAGCGTCCAGGGGAAGGGCTCGTCGAGCACGACATGGCGCAGGAAGAGCTCCCACTGCGCCTTGAAGGCGTTGTCGGAGGGCTGCGTTTCGGGCACCTCGGTCCATCCCTCGAAGAAGTCGATCGGGCTGTCGATGTCCGGGTTCCAGGTCGGCCGCGGCGTGGCGGCGTGCGGCTGGATGCGGCAGCGGCGCAGGCCGGCCACCGCGCTGCCGTGCGTGCCGTCGACCTGGAGGGTCAGCAGATCGTCGCGCCGCACGCGCACGCACCAGGAGGAGTTGAAGTGGGCGATGACCCCGCCCTCGAGCTCGAACGTCGCGTAGGCCGAGTCGTCGGCCGTGCAGGCGTAGGGCCGGCCCTGCTCGTCGAGCCGCTCGGGGATGTGCGTCGCGCCGCGGCAGGTCAGGGATCGGACGGGCCCGAAGAGGTTGTCGAGGACATAGCGCCAGTGGCAGAGCATGTCCATGACGATGCCCCCGCCGTCCTCCTTGCGGTAGTTCCAGGAGGGGCGCTGCGGCTCGACCGCGCCGCCCTCGAAGACCCAGTAGCCGAACTCGCCGCGGACGGAGAGGATGCGCCCGAAGAAGCCGAGCTCGCGGAGGGTGCGCAGCTTGACGAGGCCCGGCAGCCAGAGCTTGTCCTGGACGACGCCGTTCTTCACGCCGGCCTCGCGCGCCCTGCGGTAGAGCGCGCGCGCCTCGTCCGTGGTCAGCGCGGTCGGCTTCTCGCAGTAGATGTGCTTGCCGGCCTCGATCGCCCGCGTGACGGCCGCGACCCGGCGGTCGGTGGTCTGCGCGTCGAAGTAGACCGTGTTGTTCGCGTCGTCGAGCGCCTCGTCCAGCGCGGTGGTCCAGCAGAGTCCGCCCGCGCGCGCGGCGAGCTTCTCGAGCTTGGCCGGGTTGCGTCCGACGAGGACCGGCTCGGGCAGGATCGTCTCGCCCTCGCCGACGCGCACGCCGCCCTGCTCGCGGATGGCGACGATCGAGCGCAGCAGGTGCTGGTTGGCGCCCATGCGCCCGGTTACGCCGTTCATCACGATGCCGATCCGATGCGTCTTCATGGCTGACCTCTCTCCTCTCCGGCGGTCGCGGCGGATGCCGGACGCCCGCGCCCTGTGTACGCCGCCCCGCCCCTCGGAATCAACGCCGGATTGCCAATCGCCCGGGTAACGGATGGGGATGGCCCTGGTCACCCCTCTTGGCAGCGTACGAGCCCCCGCAGAAGCAAAGGGGGTGGTTGTTCCCCCCCGGGAACGCCACGCTCCAGCGTGGCACGGTCCGGGTCCGCGAGGTTCTCGTCGCCTTGGTCGGCCAGGCTGGAGCCTGGCGTTCCCGGGGGGCTCCGGCGCTTGCTCCCACTCCCGTGCGGTCGCTATGATCACAAGCGCGCAGTAATCATTCGCGTCGGTGTTAACGGGGCGAGGCTGTCCGGGAAGGGAGCGGAACGATGTTTACGTGGGGCGTCTGCACGGACGTGGGATCGGCCGCGGCGCTGAAGGCCGCGGGGTTCGACTATATCGAGATTAACGCATCCCGGCGGCTGATGCCGGAGGCCGGCGACGAGGGGTTCGAGACCTCGCTCGCCGAGCTTCGCGCGTCGGCGCTGCCGTGTCCGGTCGCGAACGGCCTGCTCCCGGGCGACCTCGCCATCTGTGGGCCGGATGTAGATGGCGCACGCGTCGGGCGTTACGTCGCGCGCGTCACGGCGCGGGCGGGCGCGGCCGGGATCGGTATGCTCGTTCTCGGGGCCGGCAGTGCGCGGAGGGTGCCGGACGGGTTCGACCGGGCGCGGGCCTGGTCGCAACTGGTGGACTTCGCCCGTTTGATCGGCGACGCCGCCGCGCGCCACGGGGTGACCATCGCCGTTGAGCAGCTGCGCGCCAAGGAATGCAACATCCTGAACCGGACCGCCGAAACGGCCGAATTCGTCCGCGAGGTCGATCACCCGGCCGTGTGGCTGCTGCTCGACGGCTTTCACTGGGCGCAGATGGAAGACCCGCCGGAGGCGATCGTCGAGGCCGGCCCGCTCCTGCGGCACGCGCATATCGCCACCCACGCGAACCGTCGCGCCCCGGGGCTCGAACCCTGCGACTTCCGCCCGTTCTTCGACGCGCTGAAGGCGGCGGGCTACACGGGCGGCGTCTCGGTCGAGGGCGGCTGGAACGACATGGCCGCGGATGCGCCAGGCGTGCTGGCGGCACTGCGCGAGGCCGCGGGCTGAGCGCTACGCCACCCCGGTTCTGCAGCCTGGAGACGAACCCCCGGAGCGCCGGGTGTTCAGCCTGTGGAGTGCGGTGGCAGAGTCCCGGGCGCGCTTCGCGTCCGGGACGGCGACACCGCTTTCGCCCGCGCCAGAGACCGCTGGCCCCCTTGCCAACCCAAAGCGGCGTCGCCGGGCTTCGCCCTCTGCCGCCGCACTCCATATCGCGTCACCCTCTTGGCAGCGCACGAGCCCCCGCAGAAGCGAAGGGGGTAGATGTCTGCCCCCTCGGGAACGCCACGCTCCAGCGTGGCACGGTCCTGGTCCGCGTGGCTCTCGTCCCCTTGGTCGGCCAGGCTGGAGCCTGGCGTTCCCGGGGGGGCGCTCCGGTCTACTCTGGCCCGTTCTGCCCAAAATCTGCGTAATCTGCTGCATTCTGCTGGCGCATTTTTTGCTCTCCGCAAGGTCGTGGGGTAGATTGCAAGTGGCGAATGCCGTCCGGCGTGCGCCGGGCGGCGAGACGGAACCATCAGCGACGGAGGCTCATCCACGATGAGCAGCATGTTTTGTTACCAGTGTGAGCAGACCGCCCGGGGGACCGGATGTGACGCGTTCGGCGTCTGCGGCAAGGACCCGGATACCGCGGCGCTGCAGGACCTGCTCGTCCACGCGGCCAAGGGCATCGCACAGTACGCGCACCGGGCCCGCGCGCTCGGCGCGCAGGACCGCACCGTCGACGTCTTCGTCCTCGAAGCGCTTTTCACGACCGTGACCAACGTGAACTTCGACCCGCGCCGCGTCGCGGAGGTGCTGCGCGAGGCGGCCCGGGTGCGCGATCGCGCCCGCGACCTCTACGTCCGGGCCTGCGCGGAGTCCGGCTGCGCGCCGGAGACGCCCGAAGGTCCGGCCGCCTGGACGCCCGCGGAAGACCTCGACGGGCTGATCCGGCAGGGCGAGGAGGTCGGGATCGCCGCGATGCTCGACGCGCGCGGCGCCGATCTCGTCGGGCTCGAGCAACTCCTGACCTACGGCCTCAAGGGTATGGCGGCCTACGCCGACCATGCGCACGTACTCGGCGCCCACGACGATTCGGTCTTCGCCTTCTTCCACGAGGCGCTCGACCGCCTCGCGCGGGCGGACGGCACGGTCGAGGAGCTGCTCGCGCTGAACCTGCGCTGCGGCGAGGCGAACCTCAAGGTCATGGCCCTCCTCGACGGCGCGCACACGAGCGCCTACGGGACGCCGGTTCCGACGCCCGTGCGCATCACGCCGGTCGAAGGCAAGGCGATCCTCGTCTCGGGCCACGACCTGAAGGACCTGCATGCGCTGCTCGAGCAGACGGAAGGGACGGGCGTCAACGTCTACACCCACGGCGAGATGCTCCCGGCGCACGGCTACCCCGGCCTGAAGCGCTTCCCCCACCTCGCGGGCAACTACGGCGGCGCCTGGCAGGACCAGCGCGCCGAGTTTGACGCTTTTCCGGGCGCGATCCTGATGACGACCAACTGCATCCAGAAGCCGAAGGGCAGCTACGCGGACCGGCTCTTCACGAGCGGGCTCGTCGCCTGGCCGGACGTCCGGCACATCGCCGACCGGGACTTCGCACCCGTGATCGAGGCGGCGCGCCATGCCCCGGGCTTTGCCCGAACCGAGCCGGAGAAGACGATCCTCGTCGGGTTCGGCCACGGCGCGATCCTGTCCGAAGCGGCGACGGTGGTCGAGGCGGTCCGCGGCGGCGCGCTGCGGCGCATCTTTTTGATCGGCGGCTGCGACGGGGCGAAGCCCGGCCGGAACTACTACACGGAGTTCGCCGAGGCGGTTCCGGAGGACTGCATCATCCTCACGCTCGCCTGCGGCAAGTTCCGCTTCAACAAGCGCGAGTTCGGGACGCTCGGCGGCCTGCCGCGCCTGCTCGACTGCGGCCAGTGCAACGACGCCTACTCGGCGATCAAGGTCGCCGGCGCGCTGGCCGAGGCCTTCGGCTGCGGCCTCAACGAGCTACCGCTCTCGCTGGTGCTCTCCTGGTACGAGCAGAAGGCGGTCTGCATCCTGCTCACGCTGCTGCACCTCGGCATCCGCAACATCCGGCTCGGCCCGAGCCTGCCGGCCTTCGTCACGCCGGCCGTGCTCGACGTGCTCGTCGAGAAGTTCGCGATCCGCCCGACGACGACCGTCGAAGCCGACCTCGAGGCCGCCCTCGCGGGCGCGTAGGGGGCTGGTCCGGAAGGCGTGGATGGGGGGATCCGTCGACGACTACGGATTACGACTGCAATGTGCCCCGTCGTCCACCGTAGTCGTCGGCGTCGTCGTCGACCGAAACGAGAGACTGGGGGACGGAGACATCGCGGACGAAGTGAGGATGTCCGCGTAGTTTCGACAGGGTGCACTTAGCGGAACAACCGCCGGGGATCCACCCTTTGGAGTGCGGTGGCAGAGTCCCGGGCGCACGCCGCGCCCGGGACGGCGACACCGCTTTCGCCCCCGCCAGAGACCGCTTACCCCCCGCCGACCGAAAGCGGCGTCGCCGGGCTTCGCCCTCTGCCGCCGCACTCCATATCGCGTCACCCCTCTTGGCAGCGTAAGAGCCGCCCGTAGAAGTGCAGCGGGTGGATGGCCGCCCCCGGGAACGCCACGCTCCAGCGTGGCACGGTCCTGGTCCGCGAGGTTCTCGTCCCCTTGGTGGGCCAGTCTGGTGCCTGGCGTTTCCCCCCGGGGGGGGCGCTCCGGTCTGCGTTGGCCTGTTCCGTCCCAAAATCTGCTAAATCTGCACAAGGCGGCCCATTGACATGCGAAACGCATGTGATCTGGTTCCACCGTCATGAGCACGATTACCCTCAAGGACGTCCCGCCGGCGACACACGAATCGCTCAAGCGTCGCGCGCGGGCCCACGGAAGAAGCCTGAACAAGGAGATCGTCGCCATGCTGGACAGCATGCTGCACGGCGCCGCGATCGACGCGAAGGCGGTCGGTGCGCGCGCCCGGGCGGTGCGCGAGACCATGGGCGTGTATCTCACGCAGGAGGAATTGTCGCGGTTGAAGGACACGGGACGCCAGTGATCGTTGTCGACGTCAACGTGCTGGCCTATCTCTGGATCCCGGGCGATCTGACGATGCTGGCTGAGGCCGCGCTCGCGCGGGATCCTCACTGGGTCTCCCCGATCCTCTGGCGTTCGGAATTCCGCAACATCCTCGCCGGCTACCTGCGCCGGGGCGCTCTCGATCGGGATGCAGCCGCCCGGTGCCTGGACGGGGCCGAGTCGCAGATCGCGGGCCACGAGTATCTCGTTCCCTCCGACCTCGTCATGGGGAAGGTGGCCGCGTCAACGTGTTCCGCCTGCGACTGCGAGTACGTGGCGCTGGCCGAAGACCTGGATGCGAAGCTGGTCACATCCGACCGGGAGATCCTGACCGCGTTTCCGGCGCGCACGACGAGCCTGAAGGCGTTCGCCGAGGGCGCCTGATAGGGCAGCACCCCGTGTGTCCCACGCCGTGCTATGCAAATCCAAGAAACAATCTTGGGATTGCATAGCGCCCGAGTCCGAAGGGACAGGGAATCTGCAGCGAATCCCGGGGCGCGCTTGATCCCGGCCAACCCGCGGGGGTAGCGTCGGAGTCGGAGAGGGGAAGCCGCGCGGCGAAGGCCGGGCGGCTATCCGCCCGACGTGACCCTCGCGACGGGCCATCCGGCCGCGCTCGCGGGTGCCCGGGCGCCCGCCGGCGGAAAGGGAAAGCGATGAAAGCTTCCAGGGCTGCGGCTCGGCGGCCGGTCGCCTGGACGATCGCGGGCACGGATCCGACCGGGGGCGCCGGCATCCCGGCGGACCTGCGGGTTTTCCACGGCCTGGGCGTGCACGGGGGTTCGGTGATCACGGCGGTGCTCGCGCAGAACGCGCACGCGGTCTCGGCCGTGTCTCTGCTGTCGGCCTCGATGGTCCGCGCGCAGCTTGACGCGCTGGCCGGGGAACTGCCGCCGGCTGCTGTGAAGCTCGGCATGCTGGCGCGCGCCGCGACGGTCCGCGCCGTCGCCGATGCGCTCGCGGAGATCGATGCCCCGGTGGTCTGCGATCCCGTGCTGGCCGCCTCGAGCGGTCGGGCGCTGCTCGATGGGGCCGGAATCCGCGCCTTGCGCGAGCGCCTGCTGCCGCGGGTGGACCTGCTGACGCCCAACCGCCCGGAGGCCGCGCGCCTGACCGGACAGCCGGTCCGCACGGCGGACGAGGCGGCGGAGGCCGCCGCGCGGCTTCTGGCCGACGGCGCGCGGGCAGTGCTGGTCAAGGGCGGCCACGCCGGCGGCCGCTGGTCGCAAGACCTGCTGGCGTTCCCCGGCGCGCCGGCCTGCTGGGTGATCGGGCCGCGGCTCGATGCGCCGCATGCGCGCGGCACGGGTTGCACGCTCTCGGCCGCGATCGCCGCCGTGCGCGCCCACGGGCTCGACCTCCCGGACGCCGTTGTACTCGGCCGCGCCTACCTGCACCGGGCGCTGCGGTTGGGTGGCCCGTTCGGGCGGGGGCCCGGGGCGCTCCATCACGGCGGCTGGCCCGACGAGCCCGGGGACCTGCCCTGGATCGTCCAGGCGCCCGGGCCGGCCCGGCTTCCGCCCCCGTTCCCGGACTGCCCGCCGGACCGGCTCGCGCACTGCGCCCGGACCGCCCATCCGGATACCGCGGCGCGCCTCCTCGGGCGCGGGGTCCGCCTCGTCTGGCTGCATCCCGGGAATGCGGAGGGCGCGTCGGCCGAGGCGGCCCTGGCCCGAGCCGCCGCGGCCGCGCGGCGGACCGGCGGCTGGCTCTTCGTCGAGAGCGACGTTGCGGCGGCCGTTCACAACGGGGCGCAGGGCGTCTGCATGGACGCGGCCGGGCTGGTCGGCCGCGAGGTCGCCGCCGCGCGGCGCGCCGGGCTCCGGCTCGGCGTGCGCTTCGCGGGCTATGCGGACCTGGCGCGCGCCCGGTCTGTACGACCGTCCTTCGTCGTGCTCGATCCGCATCGGGCCGGCGTCGATCCCGCCGCCTTCGCCCGCCTGCAGCGCCTGGCCCCGGCCCCGCTGCTCGCCGCGACGACGCCCGCGGCGGCCCCCCGTTTCCACGCCGCCGGCGCGGCCGGGATCGTGGCCTCGCCCGACGCCGGCCCCCCGCCCGTCGCCGCCAGCCGACTCGAGGCCTGGCTTGCCGCTTTCGAGGAGATCCCATGAACGACGCCCGCCCTCTTCCACGCATCCGCTACCTTCCCGACGCCCGGATCGATGCCGCGCTCGACGGCGAAATCCGCGCGCTCCTCACGCGGTGCTTCACGAAACGTAACTGCTCAGGTCCCCGCCCGCGGCGGGCGGGCACCTGATCGATGTGGGCGGGCTGCCGGGGTCTGGCGCGGGGGGCGAGGATCAGGAGGTGTTCGGCGCGGGCACGAGAGCATAGAGGTACACGTCCTTGACCGGCGCCTGGTTACGCCGTGCGATCAGGCCGAGCACATGACTGGCCAGGTGCGACACCTGAACCCAGAACGGAATCGGAACGCGGGCCAGGTAGTGCTCGCTGATCGCCCGGTCGAAGCGGCCGCGCCTCCCGCCCCCCCATCTGCGAAATCTGCGAAATCTGTGGACCATCCGTCCCCCAGGTAACTCGAGGATCCCCGAAAGTCCAAGACCACGAGGCCCGGCCACCACCCCTTGGTCTTCGACCCCGGGGTCTCGCCGGCCGCAGGCCGGGGCTCTGTCCCCGGCGGGGTCTCGCCGGCCGCAGAGGGCCGGCCTACAACGCGCGAGCGCGATTCCCCTTTTTTCGACGCGATCCGTGACTATGGGCGGCGGTCTTCCGTCGAACCACGGATGCGGCGCTCACTTCGGTGGCTCTTGGCAGGGGCCCCTATCCCCCGGGAGCGCCGAGCGTCTGCTCGGCCGTCTTCGCGCAGGACCCACGTCCTTGTCCTGCCGACCGGACGGTCGGCGTTCCCGGCGGGACGCCCGCCCAGTACAGCGGGACCTACGGGACCGCTGCTCCCCACCCACGCCAACCGCGTTTCCGCAGCGGGTGCGCAGCCCCCGCTGTACTGGAGGCCCGACCGGTACCTGAGTAGTTACCACGAAACGCGTGCCGATCCGCCCGCTTGCCGACAAAGCTTGGCCCGGGGGCAACGTCTTCCTCTCAGGGCCGACTTTCTAGCCCAGACGCTACCGGTGCGGGCGGTCCAGGCCGAGCCGCGCGAGCCATTCGCGGAAATCGGCGGGCAGCGGCGCGCGCGCCTCGACGCGCAGGCCGGTGACGGGGTGCGGCAGCGCGATCCGGGCGGCGTGCAGCATCGGGCGCGGTACGGCGCGCAGCTCGGCGGGCAGCGCCTGCGCCGTCCCGTAGGCGCGGTCGCCGAGGATCGGGTACCCCTCGGCCAGCAGGTGTCGCCGGATCTGGTGCGTCCGGCCCGTGTCGATGCATACCCGCACCCGGCTGGCGCCCGGTCCGGGCACGACCGCTCTCACGCGCGTCCGCGCCGGACGCCCCTCAATCGGGCGCGCGATCTGGCGGGGCAGCCGCGCGACCCGGCCGACGACGATCGCCTCGTAGTCCTTCTCCACCCGGCCGGCGCGAAAGGCCGCAACCAGGGCCTCGCGAACGGACGCGCTGCGCGCCAGGAGCAGGCAGCCGGTCGTGTCGCGGTCCAGCCGGTGCGCGGCCGAAAGCCGCGGCTCGCCCCGCGCGCGGCGCAGCCGCGCCTCGAGGCTGGCGGGCCCGTTCGAGAGCATCCCCGCCGGCTTGTCGACAATCAGCAGGTCGCCGTCCTCGAAGAGGACCCTCGGCGCGTCCGCCGCCGCCGGCGCTGCCGCCGCAGGCGCGTGCACCTCGACCCGGTCGCCCGGCTGCAAGGCGTGTCGCGCCATCCAGACGCGACGCCCGTTGACGAAGACGCACCGCGCGTCGAGCCGGCGCTTGGCCGCCTTCCCGGAACAGTCGAACGCATCGGCCAGGAAGGCGAGTAACGGTCCCGGCCGCGAAACGGTCCGGTGCTGAACGGTCGTCGTCATCCCGCCTCCTGTATACCACGCCCCCCAATCCTAGTCCCAATCGTAGTGTGCGGCGTAGTGAGCGCGGGCCGACCAAGGGCCACCCGCGCTATCCTCCGGGCTCTTCCCGCGGGCGTGCCGCTCTCCGAGGCCCAACTTTCCGCCCCCCACGGGGCAAGCCCGTGGGGACGCGCCGGAACCGACAATCCGGTCGCCCCCGTCTCCCGCTCTCGTCGTTTCCGGTCTTCCCCATGTCTTCCCGGCCGACGACTACGGC
>PWTM01000108.1 GCA_003563855.1 PVC group bacterium
CATCCACCTCGACGTCAGTAAAGGCATTCGCGTAGGCTTTCGAACTCTCGTATGAAGTCTCGAATACATTCCACTGCGTACCGTCCGCGCCATGCGTAACCGTGCTCATCAAAAGATCTCCCATCGTCATTATTCTTTACGCGCGATAATTACCCGGCTTAAGCAGGAGGGCTTTCAGCTCATCAAGGTAATCTTCATAGCGATTTCTCCCCTTCATTTCTAATCGAAAAGAGATAACAGCGGGTGTCCATATCGTCTCCCAGCATTCGGCCGCAGGGAGCGAAAAGGTGCGTCGGCATCCCGTCCTTGAAGAGGAGCTGTGGACGTTCGAAACATCCCCCCGGTATCTTGGCGGGGTCAGCCGGAAGCTGCTCCGGGGGGATATAATCGGAAATCACGCCATAGCGCTGTCCCAGGTAGTAGTCGAAGAAGAGTCCGGCCTCCGAGCTCAGCATCATGCCGGCCGCCCCCTCCGGGTTGTGGTTGTCCGTAATCAGCATGTAGAAGAGCCCCTCGTGAGCAAAGACGTACGGATCTTCGATATAGCTGGGGTTGTTGACAACCCGGTCGGGATGATGAACATAGGGGCCTTCAAGCTTGTCGGCGATCGCCACGCCGTAGGTGCAGCCGCCCTCCAGCCCGGGGAACTTGATCCGGTAGTAGAGGAAGAACCGTCCATCCGGATGCCGGACCAACGACGGGTTGTCGGTAAACCCGTAATGTTCGCCGGTAACGACATTCGACTCGTCGGGCGTCGGCGGATCCAGCATTTTTCCCAGCTTGGTCCAGGGTCCGTTGATGTCCGTAGCGGTCATCATGCCGATCCGGATGGTGTCGCGTCTACGGTTCCCCATCGTGCCCATGGCCGAGTGGTAACTGAGCACAAAGCGGTCATCGATCCGGGTAATCGTCGGGTTGTGCTGGGTGCCGCAGTCCCATTCCGTCGCCGGGCTGTCCCCCGGTTTGAGCAGCACCTCGACCAGCGCGTACGGTCCCTCCGGACGGTCTGCCACATAGTGCGCGATCTGGGACGTCGCCCACCATCTATGGAAACCGGGATCCTTGGGAATCCGCGACGAGAAGAGGTGTACCTTGCCGTCGTTCCCCCAGACAGGAGAGGATCCCCAGATGTTATAGCATGCGTCTTCGAGGATGACGCCTTCATACTGAAGTCGAGCGGGCCAGCTTTTTTTGAAACTCCGGACATCCCGTCCGCTTCCGGGAACGTCGTGGAACCCGCCCACCGAATGGTCCATGTGTTGCCGTGCCGGATCTATCATTTTCCGCTCCCGTTATGCAATGCGCGCTGTTCCTTCCTGTGCGCAATCCGCAACAAACGCCCATCGCCTGGTTCCAGGTAAATCTCAAACGCTGCCTTCAGCGGGATCTCTCGAATTGCATTTTGGATGTCGATTGAACTGGCCGTCCAGCCGTCCTGCATGACGACCTGAATTCGCGCTTTGCGAGCCGGATTCCTGTTGACGATCATGGCATATCGTCCGGCATGCCCCTTCAGGAAACCGATGATCGCGGGATCTCCGTCGACGCGGGCCACCCCCACATGGGCACTGTCGCGGGAATGGCGCCCCGGGGTCCATGCGCAGCAAGCGCTGGTCAGCGGCCCCGTATGGAAAACGCGGGTACAGGCAAGCTCTTTCACCATGGGGCCAAGTTTCGCGAGGTCATCGTTTGCCTTCCTGAAGGAGTTGTAACGCACCGAGGGCCTTCCATCGGGCGTGATGATTCCATGATCCCAGTTCTCGAACGGCATGGTGGGCAAGGTGAAATACTGGATGGCATGCACGCCATGGGCAAGGCCGGTGAACGCCTCGAGGCGGATGGTGCCCTCGGTTACCGGGCCATACCGCCAGACCGAGTGATGATGCGGCGTGGCCAGAACAAACCCCCACAGCGGAAGCCCATGCTTCCATCCTACCATTCGATAGGTTTCCCACGCTTCCCAGTAGCATTCCCTGTAGTAGGCGTTGAGTTCAGGCCATTCCACGCCACAGTCTGATTTGTAGAACGCCGAGGTATCGGCATCCTCCGGGATCCGGGAAATGGGATAGGCGTCGAAACTCAGGAATTCCGGTTTCATGACGCGTGCATATTCCTCGACATATTCCATGAAGCAGTCCGCCCCGCGCGCACCACAACCGAGTCCGTTAACATACGCGACCTTGTCCGGTCGCTCTTTCCCGAGCAACGCCAGCATGCGCCCCTCTCGCTCAAATTCACCTCTTGTCGGTTCATCCCTGACAAAGAAGCCAAATGTGCCGGGGTGATCCGCGTACTCCTTGACGGCCGCAAGGGCTTCTTCCTGCCATCCCGGCTTATCGGTTGCCCGGAAACGCGGATCCACGATTAACGCCTGGATGCCGTGTTCGGCGGCCAGGTCCAGTTGCGCCTTGATGTCCTCGACCGAGTCGCTGCAGGTCATGAATACATTGACGCCGCCGCGCGCAATGTTTGCGTATACCTCAGGCAGCGTCAATTCCCTGGGCATCTGCGCCCAGCCCATGATCGGGAATGTCATCGAATCTCTCCTTTACTGTTTCGGTGGACGCCGCACGCTATCCGCCATGTCTTCATCAGCGTTTTCATTTGCGCGTGCTGAAAACATCCTGATTGTCCGTCGTCATTTCGATGCCCAACGCCTGGCCCAGGTCGGCGATGATATCCTCGACATCCTCCAGGCCGACGGAAAGGCGGGCAAAGCCTTCGGGGATGCCTTTACGCGGTTCAGGGTGGCGTCCATAGAGAAGCGACCCGGTATCGCCGAGGCTGACCCAGGGCCGGATCAGCTTCAGGGAGGTCGTGAAGCGATCCAACGCGGCCTGTCCCCCGCCAAGCGTAAACCCGACCATGCCGCCAGACCCATCCGGCAGAATCTCGCGGGCAAGCGCATAACCAAGATCGCCGGGCAGCCCGGGATAACGCACCCCGGTGACTGCGGGATGTCCGCCAAGGAACTCCGCAACCGTTAAGGCATTTTCGCAGTGACGCGCCATCCGCATCGCAAGCGTCCGCATCCCTCGCCGGATCAGGAACGCGTTGAACGGACTGATCACGCCCCCGTGCAAATTCAGGGAGCGGTACACCTTCTGATAGAGATCTTCATTGTTCATGACCGCGACCCCGCCCAACGCGTCGCCATGCCCATTCAGGAATTTGGTGGCGGAATGCAGGACGACATCGGCGCCGTACGCCAGGGGCTTGAGCAAGGCGGGCGTGAGGAAGGTGTTGTCGACCACAACCAGCGCCCCGATAGAATGGGCATCGGCAATGACGCGCCGCGGATCGATCAGGTCTAACCCGGGATTGCTCAGCGGCTCGAAGTAGACCATCCGGGTGCTGGGCCGCAGGGCATTCGAAAACGCCTGGGCATCACGGAAATCCACCTGCGTGCTCTCGACCCCGAAGCGGGTAATCTCATCGCGAATCCACCAGTCGGTCCAGTCGTACACGCTGCGATGACAGAGGATGTGGTCCCCGGCCTTGAGCAGCGCCAGCAGCGTTTGCGTGACGGCCGCCATGCCACAAGCCGCGGGAACCGCATAGTCGCCGCCTTCGAGGACGGCGACCGCCTGCCCGAACTCACGGATCGACGGGTTTCCGCCACGCGTATAATAGGTTTTTGATGTCGCCGCCATGTGAATCGGCGTCGCGGCGAACTCCGGGTTTCGTCCGGCATGGATGATCGCCGTATCAAAATGCATCGTTTCATTGTTGCGCATTACAAATCCTCCACATACGTCTTCCACCACCCGCCGTTGCCGGTCCGCCAGGTCGCATCGTCGGCCCGGATCCGGGCCTCCACGGCGCCCAGTCGGGAGCGGATCTCCTTGTCCACATGGACATCGGTATCGCGCCGGGCGAGAATCTCGTTTACGCGCTCATGGGCCCGGCCGTAGACATCCATGAACGAGTCCTGCGTGCGCCCGGTGAAGGCGGAGTAGTAGACGTCGCGCTTCATGTGCTCCAGCGTATGGTCATCGGCCAGGAAATTACCGTCGCCGCCGCAGACCCGGTCGATCACTTCGACCGCGAGACTGTCGGCATCGGTGGCCATCGGCTTGGTGATGTTACGGACCTGGTTGATCAGATCGTCCACCACGACCAGGTGCTCATAGCTGATGCGGATGGTCGAATCGAGCAGCCCGGTGGTGATGATGGCGCCGCCGGCGGCCGCCCCCAGGTACAGCCCCATGGCGGTTTCCGCATAGGCCCGCGGTCCGGGTTTGACCTCGGAGGTGTTACCCACGGACAGCCGCGAGGGCAGGCCGTAGCCATCGGCCAGTTGGGCGACGGCCGCGTTGAACAGCGCCGTCTCGAAAGCGCCGTGGTGCGTGTCGGTCGTGTGCATGTCCATCGGCGCGCTGACGCAGCCGTAGATGCAGGCGGAACCGGGGCCGGCAAACTGCGAGAGCAGGACACCGGCCAGCACTTCGGCATTGTGCTGCACCAGGGAGCCGGCCAGCGTGACCGGCCCGGTCGCCCCCCACATCACTTCGGGCGAGATCTGGTTCATCCCGTTGCCCGAGCGGGCCACCTCGACGATCGACCGCGCCTCGGATGCCTTGTATTTGAGCGGGCTCAAGGGGTTGCACCAGGTGAATGCGGGGGCGTTTTGCAGAAGCGTGACCGTCGAATCCACTCCTTCGATGACAGCCCGGCCAAGGACGGTGAGCCGTTGTTCCTCCCGTGTTGCATTCCGCCCCCCCAGCGGCAGCGTTTTGTGTCCCGAGACAGCCCGCCCTCGAACCCATTCCCGGAGAAAGGCCAGGCAGGCTTCGGTGTCGTCGTACGGGCGCGGAACGGGTTTGCCGATGCCACGCTCGGAGGCGCAGAACAGGTTGCAGCAGTCGTACTGGAAATTCGGCAGGGCATCGAGCACCAGCAGCTTGTCGTTGATGTCGGACTCCAGGCAGTTCCGGGCTCTGCCCACCGCGTAGTCGTGAATCGTGAACGCATTGCCGACCAGACCAAAACTCACGCGCCCCCGCTTCATGCCGATCGGACCGGAATATCCCAGGCCCGGATGGCAAAACGTCATGGTCTCGCGATCCGGCACCCGCGCCAGCCCCTCCGCCACGACCTCTGGCGAAAAACAGACCCGCTCATGCGCCACCCGGCAGCCGTGATCGGACAGCAGCTGCTGCACCTCGGGGCAATCCCTGAACTCAATCCCCGTCTGCTCAAGCACCTTGAGCGTGGCCTCGTGAATCCTGCTTACATCCTCATCCGTCAAAACCCGTGATTGCATATCATCTACTCCTGCATTTCCGTCTTAACCAGGGATACATATTCGGCGTATGCCCGGGACCACCCTGCCAGGCGGCCGGGACCGTTTCCCCGGCAAAGGTCTCAAGGAGTGGATACTCCGCCGCACCGGCGATGTTTTCATCAGAGATCCCTGCTGGTAATCAACCCGATGCCGCGGCCCTGTTCGCCGACGGCGTTGTAGAACATGTAGAAGGTTTCGTTGGCCGGGTTCCACACCAGGGAGATCTTGTGTGCGAACTGCCTGTCGAGCCCGGAGGGGTTGCCGCCGGGCTTGTACAGGGGCTCCGGGTCGACGGTCCAGTGGAGGAGGTCGCGCGAGAAGGCCGCCATGATGTGCGCGCCGCCCTTCCCCACCCCGAAAAAGAACATGACCCAGTGGTCGCCGTCGCGGAAGACCTTGCCGTCGGCTGAAAACTTCTGGTTGTAACTGCCCTCCGGCCCGACCGGGATCACGGGATTGTTCGCATGCCGCCTCCACGCGAGCAGGTCGTCGGACAGGGCCAGTCCCAACTGTTCGGTGTGCCCTTTGGCGGCATTGTAGAAGTTGTAGTAGCACCCCTCGTGCTCGACCAGCCAGGGCATGTAGATGCAGTCCTTTTCCCAGGCGCCGCAGTCGGCCTGGTGAATGGAAAGAATGGGCTCTTCCCTGGCCCGCCGCCAGGCGATGCCGTCGTCGCTGCAGGCCACGCCCTCGTAGCCCGGGCGAAGCTCGTAGCCGCCCTGCCGCGGGTACGAACCGTAGAGGGTCCAGTACGTGCCATCCTTCCGCTTCAGCGTGCGCCGCGCCCGGATGTCGTAGTCCTCGTAGAGAAAGGCGCCGATCACGCAGCCGCCGAAATCGAATCCGCCTTCCGGTCCGTAGCCCATCGCCAGGCGCATGTTGCCCCAGTGCAGCAGATCCTCGCTCCCGGCGACGAACGACTGATAGCCCTTGCCGTCGAAGCCGATAAAACTCATGTACCAGGTCTCGTCGCCCGGCAACCGGTACACCGTCGGCACATCCACCATATGGACCTTTTCAAACCCGGGAATCTTCGGCGTTGCCGGAATGATATGGTCTGGATGATAATGCCATCCTCGGTAACATGCCGACCAGGCGGCCACGGTGTGCGCATCGATCTTCATCACCCGCTTCCTTTCACCACGCCCGCGAGTCCGGCACGTCAATCCAACGTCCGTCTTCCGCGATCGACTGCTGACTGATCAACCCCGGCAGGGTCATGTCCATGGCCTCGTGGATGCCGATGGCAGGCGGGCACTTGCCCCGTACCGCCTTGATGAAATCCACCAGTTCGAAGTAGTCTCCGCCGCCGTGGCCGGCGCGCCGCGCCGCTTCGGAGGCCCCCCGCCAGTCCGCGGGCAGGTATTTCCCGGCCAGCTCGGGCACGTCGCTGAAAAGCGACAGCTCCCGCCAACAGTAGTGCTGGTCCCGACTGCGCAACCAGATCTTGTCCTTGTCCCCGGGACCGCCGCGGCTGGATTCGTAACAGCCGTCGGTGCCCTGGAGTTGATAGTTCGTCCCGGCATGGGGGCGGTCGGAAACCAGATCCACCCGAATCTTGATCAAAGCGTTCCGTGCGGTTTTGCAGAGCATCGTGCCGGCGGCCTGACCATACGGTTTGCCTTCGGTGTCGGTCTGGCGTGATCCCGCCGCTTCGCAGCAGACCTTGACCACCCGGTCTCCCGGCATCCACTGCAGGATCGGGCCAAGACTGTGCGTGCCGTAGGTGATGCCGTCGATCCCCATCTGCCAATGCCGCCGCCAGGGGGTTTTCAGGGCATAATCCTTCACGTCGTGAATGTATTCGCCTTCGGCGTAATACGGCGTGCCGAAGAGCCCCTGCCTCACCAGTTCCGTGACGATCCGGTTCGGTCTCATGTAGATGTAGTTCTCGGCCATCATGTAGATCGCCTTGCTCGACGTGCAGGCCCGCACCAGTGCTTTGCATTCTTGCACCGACACCGCGGCCGGGACTTCGCAAAGCACGTGAATATCGCGTTCGAGCGCCGCCATCGACTGCGGAACGTGCAGCGGCATCGGCGTGCCGATCAACACCGCATCCAGGCCGGCCTTGTCCAGCATCTCGTCATAGTCGAGATAGGCCTCCTGCGCGCCGAGCGACACCCGGTTCTTCTCCAGTGCGTCTTCCTTGATGTCGCAGACGGCCTGGATCTCGATGTCGTCCAGTGCGTCGCAGACACCCTTGAAGCTCGATCCGCGGCCGCAGCCGACGATTCCGAGTTTGATCTTCCTGGTCATCACTGTTTCTCCTATTTGACCGGATTCAGAGGATTCCATCGATACCACATCACGTACGTCGTTGTTCTTTCGTTGTAGACAACGTGCCCCCGGCCGGTGGCGCCCAGCCTGCCAAACCCGTTCTCGGGGCGCGGCAGGCAGACGCCGCGGTATTCCCAGTTTTTCAGGTCGACGGAACGGTAGACCCGCACCCCGTTCCTCGCCGGCTTCAACGCATTCACCCCCTGCTCAATCCACCCCGAGTTCCAATGATGCGGCTGGCCAGGGCTTTCTCCCCGGCACCTTCAGATCGCGCAGCCCCTCGATCTGCCGAAAATGGGGGGCTTCATCTCTTCCATAGCCGACGGTGATAAGCCGTCAATTGTTGCCGGCTTGCGCCGGCCGCCTCCGCCTGCCCTTCCGGATCGGCCAGACAGCGTTGCATGATCCCGGTCTGCTCGCGGCATAGAACATCGTGCCCCGGCATGTATTCGCGCATCAGGAACAGCGCCAGTTTGACCAGCCGGAAGGGGCCGATGACCTGCGGGGGACGTCCCGGCAGCGCCGCGACCGCCACCGCCCGAAGCTGCCTGACGGCCTCGACTATATCCGGCAGCCCGGATGAAGTGGCGAACACGATAGTGTAGTACCAGCCGAACAGATGGTTCCCGTCGCAGCCGTGGGCGTCGCTGGCGCCGACGACCGGCAGCGCGGGCAGCAATTTCACCAGCCCCGGCTTGCTGAAGACCAGCATCTCCAGGATGGCGGCGGCCATGCCGAAGTTCGCGTCGATCTGGAACGGCGGCGCGGCGCCGTCCCCCAGGGTCAACCCCATCTGTCGCCAGTCGTTGTGATACGTCCAGAGGTTGGGGCCGATGCTCCCGCGGATCAGCAATTCCAGGCAGGCCAGCGCCCGGTCCCCCTGCCCCAGCCGGGCATAACTGTTCGCCATGTGCGCCATCGACCAGCCGCTCTGGCTCGTCAGCCCCACCGTCAGGCGTTTCTCCACCGCGATGCGTCCCGCCTCGACGAGTTCCGGAGCGGATTCCGCCGTCAGTTCGGTCCCCGGGAAGATCGGGTACAGGTGGGACTGGTGACGATGCGCATAATGGTCGTCGAAGGCGGGGTGCAACCATTCGCGGAGGGCGCCGTCTTCGTTCGCGGCGTAGGCCGGCAACCGCTCCAGCATCGCGCGCCAGCGTGCCACGCCCTCCGGCTCAATCCCCAGCCATTCACAGGCATCGCAGAGATTCGTCAGCACCTCGCGGCACACCGCGACATCCATGGTCGCATTGATCGTCACCAGGCTGTTGCCGTTGCCCGGCCGGTTTTCCGGGGACAGTGACGGAATGAACATCAGCTCGCCATGGTCCCCCTCGACCAGAAAATCCTCATAAAACCGGGCGACTTCCCTGAGCCACGGCACCGCGCGCCGCCGGAGAAAAACCTCGTCCCCCGTGAACAGATAATAGTCGTAGAAATGCTGGGCGATCCATCCGGCCGCCGCCGTCCAATAGCCGTAATTCTCGGGAGTGACCGTGCCCTGGGTGGTCATCGCCAGCGGCGCCTGGATGCCGCGGCAGCCGTAGTTGTTGCGGGCGTTTTCCCGGAAGTCGTCGATAAAGGATTCAAAATAGTCAAAGAACGGCAGCATCGTCTCCGGCAGGGCGCCGGGCAGCGCCGGCCAGTAGCACATCTGCACGTTCTCGTCGGTGTGGATGTCGCAATTCCAGGCCGGGGCGTAATCCCCGTTCCAGAGGCCCTGCAGGTTGGCGGGCCGGCCGCCTTCCCGACTGCAGGAGATCAGCAGGTAGCGGCCATAGTTGAACAGGGTCTGGATCAGCGCCGGCGGCGCCTCTCCGTCATACGCCGCCAACAGCAGTTCCTCGTTGCTGTCCCCTGTCGCGGAGGACGGGGGTGAATGCCCCTCTTCACCCGCCTTGTCATGAGCCTGGTCGCTCCCCTGCCCCAGCGACAGCGACACCCGGTTGAAAAGCCCGGCATGCGCCGCCGCGTGCTCCTGAAAAGCGCCTTCAAAGGATTCACCCGCTCCCGCCAGCTCCGCAAGGAGGCGCGGGACCGCCGCGGCGGGCGCTTCATTACAATACAGCCGCACCCGCACCACCACCTCGTCGGCATCCCGCACCGCCAGGGCATCGTCCGCGGCGGTGACCTTGCCACCGGTCACCGCCACATGCGCAACCGCGCCGAAATGGAGCGCCCCGGCATACGTCCCCCGAAACAGCAGCGTTCGATGCTCTCCGGACACCTCACGGGCGCTCTCGAAATCCATTTCCCCGCTGAACGCGTGATACCGCTCCACCTGCTCACTGACGGTCTCCCCGAGCGCCAGGCGCCCCCCCACCCGCCCCGGTGTATTGCCGCGAACCCGGAGAAAGACCGTATCGCTCAGCCGCGAAGCAAACAGCTCGCGGGTATAGGCCGCCCGATCGTCCCGCCAGGCCACCCAGGCCCGCCCGGTCTCGAAATCGATGCCGCGGCGATACGTGCGAAATGGCCCCTCGGTGCGGGTATCGAAAAAAAGCGAACAACACGGCTGATAGGGGGCTACCGACCCAGGCTCGCCCCCGCCGGCCTTCAAGCGCTCTTCGTACACCGCGCGTCCCAACTGGGCGGCCTCGCGGCATTGCCCGGCCATGATCAGCTTGCGCATGTCCGCAAGGCGATCCGAAACGTCCCGGGACTCGATGCGCGGCGTCGGGTAGTACAGCGCATCGTGATTGAGCAGAATCGTCTCGCGCTGGATATTTCCATAGATCAGCGCGCCGACCACGCCGCTGCCCACCGGCAGGCCATCCTGCCAGCGGGTCGCCGGGTAGCGCATCGTCATTCCACGCATGCAACGATCTCCTACCGCCGGGGACAGCACACATTAAACGCATGAAAATCCGCATGGTTGGACGCGGCCGCTCCGTTCCGGCAGGCGAAGATTCCCATGACCGTACCGGTCCACACATTGTCCCGTCCGCAGCCGACCCAGCCCAGATCCGGAGCCCCCGGTTTCTTGCCCAGGCGCGCGTGGTGCCAGGCGTCCCCGAAATACACCCCGGCATCGAGCGCGGTCCAGTCTTCGCCTTCGGCGCTGAAAAAGAAACGCGCGGTCTCATGACCGTCAACGCTCATCTTCAGAAAGACGGTGTTCCCGACCGTGTTGGGCGCCCGGGCATGAATCGTTTTGACCCTGGGCGCCGTGCGATAGGTCTTCATGATTTCGGCCGGTTCCAGATCGGCGGGATCGACATCGGAAACATACGGTTTGTCGTAGCTGCCGACCTCGAACATCTTCCGGCCATCGGCGACGGTTGTCGTCAGCCAGATGTTCTTCCGCGGATCGTGATAGAGGTGAATCCCGGCGGCTTCATTCCCTTCCCGGGCGTCGAAGGTGACTCTTGCCACGATCTCGAACCGCTTGCGGATTACCCGCTGCAGAAATGTGACGGGCACAACCTTCGGCGAGCCGATATCCCCTTCCTGCGTCCTGATCCGAAGGCGCCCCGGCTGCTCGGTCAGGCTCCACGACGCACCGGTGGTGTCCGGCTCGCCATGAAAGAACCACTGTTTGCCGAGTTCCGGCGATTCAAAGTCATCCGAGTTCTGCATGGGACAGACCTGCGGCGCCAGCGCAGGGGCGCGATTGCGTTCGCTCGGGAGGCGCCCGTTGACCGGCCGCCACCAGCCGTCATCGGTCCACATCACCGGTTCCATGCACATTTGCCGGCCCAGGCTGTAATGGGAGAGCTCATAGGCATGGTAGGTCAGGAACCACTCCCCGTGCTGCGTCTCGAACACTTCGCCGTGGCCAGGGCCCTGAAGCTTCGCGCCGGTGGTATGTGGGGCGTGCATGACCGGGTTGTTCGGATCCTCCTCCCACGGGCCCTGGAGGCTCCGGGCGCGGTAGCTCATGATCCTGTGATCCTGGAACGGGCGCGTGCCGCCGGGGGAAATGAGGTAGTAGTACCAGCCGTTGCGCTTGAAAATCTCCGGGCCCTCGCCGCCGGCCACCCGGAAAAACGGATCCTCCCCGGCGCGCAAGCCGTCCGGCGACAGCCGGTAGATCTCCCCTCCCGCCCGGGTCAGATAGAGTTGTCCGTCATCGTCGGCGAAGAAGCCGGGATCGTACCCCCGGGCAACGACGCCACCGTCCTGGTAGGGCCCCTCCGGCCGGCCGGCATGAAAGACGCGGATCTTCCCGCCGGCCGGGGCATAGACCAGAAAGGCGCCGGTATTCGGATTGTAGCCGATATCCGATCCCCAGATGCCTCCCTCGCAGATCCCGTGGGCCCGTCCGAAGGCGTTGGCGGTGTCGGCAAATCCGATATACCGCCAATGGATGAGATCCTTGGAATGGGCGATATGCAGTCCCGGCTGCCAGCCGAAGCTGGAACGCACGGAATAATAGTCCTCGCCAACCCGCACCACCCCCGGATCGCTCCAGTCGCCCGGAATCACGGGGTTGGTGTAGACCTTTGCGTTCTCCCGGCCGGTCATCGCATGTCCTCCGGTAAAAAAAGCGGCGCCGGCGCACGCCCCGGCCATCCTGGGACGGGTACCGCTCATCGGGCATGCGTCCCGCGGAGCCGGAACAACCGCCCGTCGCGTTCTTATCTTTCGGAAACCCGACCATCAGCGGTAACCACGTGACAGACGGTTGGAATAGCCTACCGACGCGAAGAAAACAAATGCAATATTGCGACAGCAATCTAAGATTTCACGACACTCGACTGTTCTTGCGCTGGGCGCGGACCGTCCGAACGCCCTGTTCTTCGCGGGCGACCTCGGCCAGCGCATCATCCAGCAGCCCTTCTCCTAGCGATCGCTGGACGTGGACCTCGGAGGCCGGTCGCGCACGCTTCGGATCGACTACCGGACCTCGCACCAGATCCGGCGGCAGGCAGACCGGCTCCTGGATCCCGAGATCTCGGACGCGGACGGAAACACCGCGAGCCGGGGCGATTCCGTCTCCGTCTTCAACGGCCCGCCACCCGAAGTTCGCGCATTCGACACGGAAGACGAGGAGATCGCCCGCATCAGAGGATGGCTAGACATGAGTGATACAGAAGTAGCACATGGTAGGGCGCGACGAACTCGCAAGGCTGACGTGCTCCGCCCCGCCACCGCACCCGTGAAGCAGACCGGCGTCGGCATCCGCAGCCCGCTCAAGCTGATCAGCCTCGGCCACAAGCGCCTGCTTCCCCGCGATGCCCTTCGAAGAGTACCGCGACGACGCCGGCGCCCGACGCCGGCTGGACACGGGGCTCAAAAGGCTCCGCGACGAGGCCCGCGAAGGGCTGGATGACATCGGCGGGCTGGAGATCCGCAAGATGTAGACGTAGAAGAAACCGGTCTTCATGCCGTGTGCCTTGCCCGCCTACGCTGCTGCGCAGCTTCGGCGCGGCATTCTTCTCGGAGAACGCGTGATAGGCGCCGGCTTGCCATACGTAGCTCGGAGCGGGGTTCAGCCAGAGGGCCCTACGTCGCCCGGCGCTACGCTTGGGCTATGTAGGGCATACTTCGCTCTCCGCTCCGCTCCGAGCGAAGTATGGTCGGAGCGGCGGGATTTGAACCCGCGACCTCTTGCACCCCAAGCCGAGCGGAAACCGCGCAAAACACTGTATAAACCGCATATTCATGCGCGCGGTTTTGGCGTTGGGTCGATTTTGTTGCATTTTCGCCTTGCATCCTGTCGCATAGTGGCGCACCCTGCATCCGAACGGCGCAAACATAGGAAAGGGGCGCGATATGAACCTGGAACTTCGGCGCGACGGGAAGGGGCGCATCCGGCCGCGATGGTACGGGCGCGCGAGGATCGAGGGCCGCCGCCGCACGCTGACCCTTTGCCGATGGTCGGGAACCCCACCGGCAACAGGATCGGCAAACGACACGGG
>PWTM01000124.1 GCA_003563855.1 PVC group bacterium
AAGGCGCGGCGGTCGGCGCAGGACTCGTGTCCGCGCCGCGCCGCCGCAACGCCGCTCACGGGGCCTTCGCGGACGCGAGCGGCACGGCCTGCCGCACCACGCCGCCCGGGAGATACCCCCCCGCACGACGAAAACTGGGGAATATCCTCTCGCCGGCCGCGATTGCGCGGGGCTCCGGTTGGCCGTATACTCACGGTTTAGCCCCCGCCGGGGGCGGGCGCAGGGCGCCGGGAAGGGATCATGGAGACACCTCGACCGAACCGGGAGAAAGAGCCCGGCGTGGCGCCGCCGCGCTGGCCGACGCGCGGGCTGCTCGTCTGGCTGCTGCTGCTCGCCGTCTTTTTCGGCATCATGCAACTGCTGATGCCGGGCACGGACCGGGTGCAGACGATCCCGTATGCGCCCCGGTTCATCGAGATGGTCGAGGGCGGCCGGGTCGTCCGCTGCGAGATCGTGATCGAGGCCTCCGGCGCCCAGTACGTGCGGGGCGAGAGCACGGACCTGGACGAGCGCACGGGCCGGCCGCTGCGGTTCCGCACCGACATCATCGTGACCGACAGCCTCCAGCCGTGGCTGGCCGAGCACGTCCCGGAGGTCCGCGTCCGCCGCCAGAACCCCGTAATCTGGCAACTGCTCTACGGGGCCATCCCGTTCCTGCTCGTGCTCGGCCTGCTCTACTACCTCTTCGCGCGGCAGATGCGTATCGCGGGCCGGGGCGCGATGAGCTTCGGCAAGAGCCGGGCCAAGATGCTGACCCGCACGCGCAACCGGGTGACGTTCGCGGATGTGGCGGGCGTCGACGAGGCCAAGGAGGAGGTGCAGGAGATCATCGAGTTCCTGCGCGATCCGAAGCGCTTCCAGCGGCTCGGCGGCCGCATCCCCAAGGGCGTCCTGCTCGTCGGCCACCCGGGCACCGGCAAGACGCTGCTGGCCAAGGCGATCGCCGGCGAGGCGCAGGTCCCCTTCTTCAGTATCAGCGGCTCGGACTTCGTCGAGATGTTCGTCGGCGTCGGCGCCTCGCGCATGCGCGACATGTTCGAGCAGGGCAAGAAGAATGCACCGTGCATCATCTTCATCGACGAGATCGACGCGGTCGGGCGGAGCCGGTTCAGCGGGCTCGGCGGCGGACACGACGAGCGCGAGCAGACGCTCAACGCGCTGCTGGTCGAGATGGACGGCTTCGACACGCAGGAGGGCGTGATCATCATCGCGGCCACGAACCGGCCGGACGTGCTCGACAACGCGCTCCTGCGGCCCGGCCGGTTCGACCGGCAGATCGTGGTCGACCTGCCGAACCTCGACGGCCGCGAGCAGATTCTGCGGATCCATGCGCAGAAGGTGAAACTGGCGGCGGATACCGACCTGCGGCGGATTGCCCGCGGGACGCCCGGCTTCTCCGGCGCGGACCTCTCGAACCTCATCAACGAAGCCGCCCTGCTCGCCGCGCGCCGGGGCGCGCCGGCCGTGGCGATCGCCGATCTCGAGGAGGCGCGCGACAAGGTGCGCTGGGGGCGCGAGCGCCGCAGCCGGATGCTGGACGACAAGGAGAAGAAGCTGACCGCCTACCACGAGGCAGGACACGCGCTGGTCATGCAGTTGGTCGGGGGCGATCCGCTGCACAAGGTCACGATCATCCCGCGGGGCCAGGCGCTCGGGGCGACGATGCAGCTTCCCGAGCGCGACCGCTACACGGAGAGCCGCTCGAAGCTGCTGAACATGCTGGTCGGCCTGATGGGCGGACGCGTGGCCGAAGAGGTGGCGTTCGACGAGGTCACGACCGGGGCCCAGGCCGACATCCGGCAGGCGACGCACCTGGTCCGGATGATGGTCTGTGAGTGGGGCATGAGCCCGGCGCTCGGCTTCCAGTCCTTCGGCGAGCGCGAGGAGCTGCTCTTCCTCGGCCGCGAGGTCTCGCGCTCCCAGTCGCACAGCGAGGCGACGGCGCGGAAGATCGACGCGGAGGTCGCGCGCATCCTCGAGGAATGCCACGACCGCGCCCTTGCCCTGGTCCGCGAGCACCGCGCCACGCTCGACCGTCTGGCCACGCTGCTGATCCAGCGCGAAACGCTCGAGGGCCGCGACGTGGAAGATATCGTTCGCCTTGGTCGCATCCGTACGGAGGAGGAGCGCGCCGCCGACGAGAAGGACGGCGCGGCGCCGGCCGAGCCCGCAAAGGAACCGGCGGAGGATGCGGCCGGCGGGGACGGGGAACCGGCGTCGGCCGGCGCCGCGAAGAAGGCCGGCGGGGATGCGGCCGACGGAGACACGGCGAGCGGAGACGCGGCCGATGGGGAGGCCGGCGGGGACGGGGAACCGGCGTCGGCCGGCGCCGCGAAGAAGGCCGGCGGAGACGTGGCCAACGGAGACACGGCCGACGGAGACGCCCGCGGGGACGGGGATCCGGCGCCGCCGTCCTGACCATGGCGGCACCCGGACCAGGCGCGGACGGGACGGGGCAGGGCCCCCGCATCTGGCGGTTCCGCGACCGGCGCCTGGTCCTGGGTCGCCGCCTCCGGCTGATGGGCGTGCTGAACGTCACGCCGGACTCGTTTTCCGACGGCGGCGAATGGCTCGATCCGGAGCGGGCGGTCGCGCACGGCCGGACCCTGCTGGCCGAGGGCGCGTCCGTCATCGATGTGGGCGGGGAGTCGACCCGGCCCGGGGCGGCGCCGGTCGCGGCGGCGGAGGAGATCCGCCGGGTGGTTCCCGTCATCCGGGCGCTGCGCCGGGCGGCGCCGGACGCCGCCCTCTCGGTGGACACGCGCAAGGCCGCGGTGGCCGCGGCGGCGCTCGAGGCCGGCGCGGACATCGTCAACGACGTCTCCGCCCTCGGCGATCCCGGGATGGCCGAGCTCGTGCGCGCGACGGGGGCGGGCCTGGTCCTCATGCACATGCGCGGGGAGCCGGCGACGATGCAGGCCGATCCGCGCTACACCGACGTCCGGGCCGAGGTGCGGGCCTTCCTGGCCGAGCGGCTGGACCGGGCGCGGGCCGCCGGGATCGCGGAGGACCGGATCGTGCTCGACCCCGGCATCGGGTTCGGGAAGCGGACGCCGCACAACCTGGCGCTGCTCGCGCGGCCGGAAGCGTTCCGGTTGCGGAACCGGCCGCTCCTCGTCGGCCTTTCGCGCAAGCGGCTGCTGGGGGCGCTGACGGGTCGCGGGGTGGGGGATCGGCTGGCGGCCGGACTGGGCCTGCTCGCCTGGCTGGCGCTGCGCGGCGCGGACCTGGCGCGGGTGCACGATGTGGCGGCTTCCGTTGACATCGCGCGCGTGCTCGCTATCATGACCGCGCAGGAGCGGCGCGATGTCGGGGCTTAGTCGGCTGTCATGGCCCGGAATTCACGGTGTGGTGGAGATTCTCTTCCTCGCCGTGGCGATCTATTACGTCCTGCTCTTCTTCCGCGGAACCCGCAGCGCGCAGGTGCTTACCGGGCTGGTCCTCCTCCTGCTCGGCCTGATCGCGGCCACGGAACTCTTCCGGCTGGACACGCTCAACTGGCTGCTCCAGCGATTCATGGTCGGCCTCTCGCTGGCCCTGGTGATCATTTTTCAGCCGGAAATCCGGCGCGCGCTCGCGGAACTGGGGAAGCCGCACGTCTTCGCCGTCACGGCGCGCGAGCGGAGCCTGGCCGAGGCGATCGTCCAGTCGGCCATGATTCTCTCCGAGCGCAAGATCGGGGCGCTGATCGCCGTCGAGCGGCAGATCGGCACGCGCGCGATCCAGGAAACGGGCAAGCGCCTGGACGCCGCGCTGACGCCCGAGCTGCTGGCCTCGGTCTTCTTTCCGCATACGCCGCTGCATGACGGGGGGGCGGTGATCGCCGGGGAGCGGCTCGCCGCGGCCGGCTGCGTCTTCCCGCTCTCGCAGCAGGCGGGGCTGCACCGCTCGATCGGTACGCGCCACCGGGCCGCCGTCGGGATGAGCGAGGAGACCGACGCCGTGATCGTCGTGGTCTCCGAAGAGACGGGCACCATCTCGATCGCGCTCAACGGCCGGCTCAGCCGCGGGTTCGACGAGGAGAAGCTGCGGCGGATCCTCGTTTCGCTGCTGCACCGGGCGAAACGGGCGCGCAGCCGCATGGACCGGCTGCGCGACCAGCTCGAGCTCGACCCGGAGCGCCTCGCGGCGGAGAAGGAGGCGGCGGCCGATGCCGGGTGAAGTCATCGTCGCGACCGCGCGCGCCTGGTTCTCGAAGAACCGGGGCCTGAAGGCGCTCGCGCTGCTCGGCGCGGTGGTCGCCTGGTACGGCATCCGCGAGGCGATCAGCTTCGAGCTGCTGGTCGAGGATATCCCCGTCCGCATCCTCCATGACGAGGGCTGGGCGCTGCTGGAGGGGGGCGAGCAGACGGTCGACGTGCGTTTCCGCGGGGCGCGGTCGGACGTGCGCGACCTGAGCCGGGACCAGGTGGACGTCGCCATCGATGTCCGGGGCCGCCGCGAGCCCGGCCCGCAGACCGTCCGCATCTCGCCGCGCGACGTGCGGGCGCCGACCGGGGCGCGGCCGGTCCTGATCCGGCCCGAACAGGTGACCTTCAGCCTCGACCGCGAAAGCGAGCGCGAGGTGCCCGTGCGGGTGGAAGTCCAGGGCCAGGTTCCGGACGGTTTCGATGTCGAGCAGGTCGCGAGCGTTCCCGCCACGGTGACCCTGGGGGGGCCGTCCGCGCAGATCGACCGCGTCGCGTTCGTGCGGACAGTGCCCGTGGAATTGGACCAGCGGATCCAGTCGTTTCGCGTACGGCGCACACTGCTGCCGCCGGAAGGGACGTGGACGGCCCGCATCGAGCCCGACCGCGTACAGGTCGAGGTGACGATCCGCGAACACGCGATCAGCCGCGAGATCGCGGCGGTCCCGGTGCTCGCGCTGACGCGGCCGGGCGCGCCCGCGCCGCCGTTCCAGCCCGCGGTCGTGCGGGTGACCCTGCAGGGCCGCCAGGACCAGTTGCGCAGTCTTGAACCCGACGCGATTCGGGCGTATATCGAAGTGCGCGACCCGGACGCGGCGCCGGGGCGCTCGTTGCCCATCCGCGTGCACGCACCGGCGGGAATCCGGGCGATCGAGATCGAACCGGCGGCCGTCGTGATAGGGGAGGGGACCGATGCGGTGCAGACCAACAGGGACTGAGCGGGCAGCCCGTGCCGCCGGATGGGCGGCGATCCTCGTGCTCCTCGCGGCGACGGCCGGCGCCGACGCGCCGCGGGAAGCCCGGCCCGGTCCGCTCGCGACCCCGCCGACGGAGGACGCCCCGTCCCCGGGCCTCGTGCCCGCGACGCCGCGGCCCGGGGATGCGCCGCTCCCGGGCCTCGAGGTGCCCGGGCTCCCCGACCGGCCGGATGTCGAAGACGCGATCGCGCCGCCCCCGGCGCCGCCGGAGCCGACGGAGGAGCTTACGCCCGAGGTGATCGCGCTGCTCCGCGAAGGGATGCTGGAGATGCGCGCCGAGAATCACGAGGGGGCGGTGGCCGCCCTGCGGCGCGCCCACGAGCTCGCGCCGCGGGACCGCCGCATCCGGTTCGGACTCGGGACCGCCCTGATCGCGGTCAACGCTTTCGAAGAAGCCGTCGAAATACTCGAGGGACTGGCGCGAGATGCGCCCCACGACTACGCGGTGCTCAACAACCTCGGCTGGCTGTACGCGACGGCCGCGGACCCGGCGATCCGCGACGGGCGGCGGGCGCTGTCCTATGCGCGCCGCGCGCTCCTGCTTGCGCCCGGCGACTACCATGTCTGGAGCACCCTCTCGGAGGCCTACTACGTCGCCGGCCAATACCGCGAGGCGTTGCGCGCGGCCGAAGAGGCGCTGCGGATCTCGCGCCGCGCCGGCGTAGCGGCCGAGCTCAGGCGCGACTACGAGGCCCGCATCCGCCGCGCCCGCCACGCCGTGCAGGCCTTCGAGATTCTTGACTAGCAGGCGTCCAAGGCCTGGACGGTGACGGGCGGGGGAAAACCGGCTGCGGCCGCGCAGTCCGCGTACCGGCTGGGCGCCGTCGTGCGCGCCCATGCGCCGGCGCTGGCGGCCGGAGCGGCGCTGGTCGCGGGGACCGTGGCCGTCCAGCTCGGCCTTCCGTTCATCGTCCGGCGGATCGTCGATGCCCTCGCCGAGGGCACGCTGACCCGGACCGCGCTCGCGCGCGGCGTCGGCCTCTACGCGGCGTTGCTCCTTCCGGCCGCGGTGGTCAGCTACTGGATGCGCCGGCTTCCCCTGAGCACGGCCCACGCGATCGAGTACCGCCTGCGCCGCGACCTCTTCGCGCACCTCGTGCGGCTCGACCAGGGGTTCGCCCGGCGCCAGCGGATCGGCGACCTGATGACGCGGATGAGCTCGGACCTGACCGTCGTCCGCGATGCGCTCGGACACGGCCTCCTGCACAGCACGCGCGCGGTCGTCGCGCTGGTCCTCGGTTGCGCCGTGCTGCTCCGGCTGCACGCCGGCCTGGCCTGGACGCTGCTCGCCATGTGGATCGGCATGACGCTCTCCTGCTTCGGGCTGATGGGCCTGATCCGCCGGCGGCACCGGCGGCTCCAGGAAAGAGTGTCGGACCTCGGCCACACCGTCGAGGAGACGGTCGCCGGTATCCGCACGATCAAGGGCTACGCGCTGGAGGACCAGCGCCGCGCGCGGTTCGCGGCGGAGAACCGCGGATTGCTGCGGCGCGCCATGGCCCTGAGCTACGCCAGCGAGCCGATCTGGCCGCTCTTCGCCGGCTGGTTCTCCGCGCAGATGGTCTTCGTTCTCGTCTACGGCGGCCGGCTGGTGTTGCGCGACGCCCTGTCGCTGGGCGACCTCGTCCTGGTCACGCAGTACCTGCTGTTCATGCAGTGGCCGCTGCTCTCGCTCGGCTGGATCGCCGGCCTGCTCCAGCGCTCGCGGACGAGCTGGGCGCGGGTGCGCGAGATCCTCGACACCAGGCCGGCCATCGCCGACGGGCCGGCGACCGACCCCACGGTCGCGACGCTGCGCGGCGACCTCGCCTTCCGCGGCGTCCGGCTGCGGATCGACGGGCGCCCGGTGCTCGACGGCATCGACCTCGATATCCCCGCCGGCACCTCGCTCGGGATCACGGGGCCGACCGGGTCGGGCAAGACGCTCCTCGTCTCGCTGGTCGCCCGGCTCCTCGACCCCGACGAGGGCGAGGTGCGGATCGACGGCCGGCCGCTCCCGTGCATCCCGCTCGACGTCCTTCGGCGCCACGTGGGCATGGCGCAGCAGGAGCCCGTGCTCTTCTCCGACACGCTGCTGCGCAACCTGGGCTTCGGGCTCGACCGCGATGCGGAGGACGTCGTGCACTGGGCGGCCCACGTCGCGCACCTCGAGGCCGACATCGAGCGGTTTCCCGAGCGGTACGCGACGCGGGTCGGCGAGCGCGGCGTGACCCTCTCGGGCGGCCAGCGCCAGCGCGCCTCGCTCGGCCGCGCGCTCGCGCGCCGGCCGGCGATTCTCGTGCTCGACGACGTGCTCGCCTCGGTCGATACGCAGACCGAGGCGGCGATCCTGGGGAAGCTGGCCCCCGTCGTGCGCCGGCGGACGACGCTGCTCGTCAGCCACCGGCTCTCAACCCTGCACTGGGCCGACCGGATCGTGGTCCTGGACGCCGGCCGCATCGTGCAGCAGGGCACCCATGCCGAGCTGGCCGCCTGCCCGGGCTACTACGCCGATACGCTGCGGCTCCAGCAGCTCGAGGCCGGCGCCGGGGCGGGGGAGGAGGGGAGCGATGCCTGAGGCCGCATCCGCCGCCCCGGCCGACCCGCGCGGGCTCGCGCGCCGGCTGCTCGCCTACACGCGGCCCTACCGCGCCGCGATGGCCGTCTCGCTGGCGCTGATCCTGGTCACCACCGCCCTCGTCAATGCGCTGCCGGTCGTCCTCCAGCGCGCGATCGACACGCACCTCGCGCCCGGCGCCGCCGCCGAGGCGGCCCGGCTCGCCGGGCTCACGCGCGCCGGCGGGGTCTACCTCGCGCTGGGCGCGCTCGGCTTCGGCCTGCGCCTGGCCCAGGGCCTGCTGACCGCCTGGATCGGGCAGGCGATCGTGCGCGACCTGCGGCGCGACGTCTTCGACAAGGCGCTCGACCTCGGCCTGTCCACCTACGACCGCACCCCCGCCGGCCACCTGATGACCCGCGTCTCCTCCGACGTCGAGGCGGTGCAGCGGTTCGTCACTGACGGGATTGTCGGCCTCGTCGCCGACGGCGTCATGGTCCTGGGCATCGCCGGCTACATGATCGCGCTCAACCCGCGGCTGGCGGCCGCGACCGCGCTGCTGATGCCGGGCCTTATTTTCGGGCTCGAACGGGTCAACCGGCGCCTGCGCCGGGCGAACCGCGAGATCCGCGCCCGCCAGTCCGACGTCAACGCGGTGCTCCAGGAGAGCCTCGCGGGCATGACGACCATCCAGCTCTTCAACCGCGAGGCGGCGGCCCGCGAGCGCTTCGACCGGACCAACCGCGGCCTGCGCGACGCGCACTTCGCCGAGGTCCGCTGGTTCAGCCATTTCTTCCCCCTCATCGAGCTGGGCCACCACGGCGCCGTCGTGCTGCTCATCGGCGTCGGCGGCTGGCTCGTGCTCGGCGGGACCGAGGCGCTGACGGCCGGCATGCTCGTCGCCTTCCTGGTCTACGTGCGGAACCTTTTCTGGCCGCTGAGCGATCTCTCCGACAAGGCCAGCACCTACCAGCAGGCGATGGCCGCCGCCGAGCGCATCTTCGACCTCTTCGACACGCCGGGCGACGTCCCCGTCCCGGCCGGCGCGGCGCCGCTGGCGCGCCGGCCGGCCGAGATCCGGTTCGAGAACGTCGCCTTCGCCTACGAGGACGAGCGCTGGGTCCTGCGCGATTTCAACCTCGTCATCCGGCGCGGCGAGTCCCTGGCCGTCGTCGGCGCGACCGGCGCCGGGAAGACGACGATCATCAGCCTGCTCGCGCGGTTCTACGACGTGCAGCGCGGGCGCATCCTGCTCGACGGCCGCGACCTGCGCGAGGTCGCGCGCGCCGACCTGCGGCGCCGGATCGGGCTCGTGCTCCAGGAGCCGTTCCTCTTCGCCGGCACGGTCGCCGAGAACATCGCGCTCGGGAACCCGGCGCTCGACCGCACGGCCGTCGAGCGGGCGGCCCGGCACGTGAACGCGCACCGCTTCATCGAGCGGCTGCCGCGCGGCTACGACACGGAGCTGGCCGGCCGCGGCGGCGGGCTCTCCAGCGGCGAGAAACAACTGCTCGCCCTCGCGCGCGCGCTGGCGCAGGACCCGGACATCGTGCTGATCCTCGACGAGGCGACCGCGAACGTCGACACCGAGACCGAGGTCCTGATCCGCGATGCACTGCGGCGGCTCATGCGCGAGCGGACCACCATCGCCATCGCGCACCGCCTCTCGACCATCCGCGACGCGGACCGCATCCTCGTCATGCAGGCCGGCCGCGTCTCCGCCGAGGGCACGCACGAGGAACTCATGGCGGCCGACGGCGAGTACCGCCGCCTCTACGAGCTCCTCAGCATCACCCCCGGCCGTCTTCCGTAGCAGCTTGCCCGGGGCGCCACGACGCGGTACAATGCCCTCGGCACGCACGCAAAGGGGATCGCGATGAGCAGTACGTATCTGGAAGGGGATCTTTCCGCGCCCACGCGGGACATCCACCGGGCGCTGGCCAGCCTGCAGGAGGAGCTGGAGGCGGTCGACTACTACCAGCAGCGCGCGGAACAGGCGCAGGACGAGGAGCTGAAAGCCCTGCTGCTGCACAACCGCAGGGAGGAAGTGGAGCATGCCGCCATGCTCTTCGAGTGGCTGCGGCGGCACGCGTCGGATTTCGCCGAGCAGGCGAAGACCTATCTCTTCACGGAAGGGCCGCTGACGGAAATCGAGGAAGACGAAGCCGGGGCGCCGGACGCGGCGAAGGATCCGGGCCGGCTGAACCTCGGGGATTTGAGCTAGCAGCAGGCCGCCGTGGCGGCCGGGGGAGGGGAGTACAGTCATGAGCGATATTCTGAGAACGACGCTGGCGCCGGTGAATGACGCCGCCTGGGGACCGATTCGCGAGGAGGCCACGCGCACGCTCAAGGGCCATCTCTCGGCTCGCCGGGTTGTGCCGGTCGAGGGGCCGCACGGCTGGACGCATGCGGCCGTGAACCTGGGCCGGGTCCGCCCGATCGAGACCCAGGACGCGGGCGGCGTCCGGGCCGGGGTGCGCGAAGTGCTTCCGCTGGTCGAGGTGCGGGTGCCGTTCACGCTCGATCTTTGGGAACTGGACGACGCGGAACGCGGGGCGGCGGACATCGAGCTGGCGCCGGTGGCGGATGCGGCCCGCAAGCTGGCACTCTTCGAGGAAGGCGCGGTCTACGGCGGTTACGCCGAGGGCGGCATCCGCGGCATCGCGGAGCAGTCGCCGCACGACCCGGTCGTCTTCGCCGCGAAGCCGGAAGCGCTGGTTCGCGCGGTGGCCGATGGCGTGCTGACCCTGCAGGAGGCGGGGATCGGCGGACCCTACGCGCTCGTGCTCGACGCCGATGCCTTCACGCACGCGATGAGCGGCGATATCGGCGGCGTGCCGATCCGCGAGCGGATCGGCCAGGCGGCCGACGGCGGGGTGCACTGGTCGCCGGCGGTCTCGGGCGGGCTCCTCGTCAGCCGGCGCGGCGGCGATTTCGAGCTGACGCTCGGCCAGGACACCGCCATCGGCTATGCCGGCCACGCGCAGGGCAAGGTTGACCTCTTCCTGACCGAATCCTTCACCTTCCGGGTACTCGACCCCGCCGCCGCCATCGCGCTGCGCGCGAAGGGGTAAGTTCACCATCCCTCCCGTAGGGGCGGCCCCCCGTGGCCGCCCTCCGCGGTGATCCAGCCACGGACGTAACCCCATCCGCGACGCGGCGCGGGCGGCCGGTGTCCGCCGCATCGTCTACCTCGGAGGACTCGGCGATCCGGGCGCCAACCTCTCGCCGCACCTGCGCTCGCGGCAGGAAACCGGCGTGGCTCTGCGCGAGGCGGGGGTGCCGGTGACGGAGTTCCGCGCGGCCGTGATCGTCGGTTCCGGCAGCCTGTCCTTCGAGATGATCCGGTACCTGACCGAACGCATCCCCGTGATGATCTGTCCCCGCCGGGTCTAGAAGAGCGATGCGCGATTCTCCAGCAGCCGCCGGGCATCCTGCCGGAAGAACGCCCGCCAGGCGGGGTGCTCGGGACTGTCCGCGGGATCGCGCGTCAGCACCCATTCCAGGTCATCGGTAAATCCGCGCGGGTTGTTCATGCGGACGTGAAAATACTTGGCTCGGCCCCATCGATGCATGAGGACGTTGGGCCCTACTTCGATCGCGCGCTCGAAACATGCCGCCGAGCGTTCGCGGTCGCCGCCGACACGCTCCGGAAGGGATAGGTAGTACAATCCCCAGGTGAAATGCAGAGCCCCGTTTCCCCAGTCGGGATCGATGGCGGTCATCTGTTCAAGCACCCGGTGCGCACGTTGAACCCACCGGAAGTTGATCACCTGCCCCAGCGGATTCTGTCCCTCCTTGAACCGGTAAAGAACGGCGGTAACCCAGAAGAACAGGGCATCCATTTCCGAAGCGCCGAGCGCCTCGGAAGCTTCCCAGACGCGGTCACCGCTTTCCACGCGTGCCCGGAATTCCGGATGCGTGGAAAGGGCGGCTTCGGCGTTGTACAACGCCTCACGGAACCAGGCCGACTTCCGGCGCGTACCCGTGACGTACCCGTCGCCGAAGAGCAACTGAAGGTGGGCCAGGCCGACGTGCGCCCGATAGCGATCCGCCGGTGACGGCGATGCCGTCAGCATGCGTAACGATTCGATCGCGGCAAGCACGCTGTCGCGGCAACCGGACTGTTCTTCCAGAAGACGCGTTTCGGCGCGCAGCGCGGCGGCGCGCTCTTCGGACAGGGGCGGATCGTGCCGTCGCGCAGCCGAGCGCGTGCTCGCACATCCAGCGGGCAGAAGGCCCGCCATCCCCACGATTGCGAACAGCACGCGACCCATCCGGTTGCGCATGACCATCGCCCTCCGAAGGGGCTACCCCCCTCCCTACGATGAGCAGCATACGAAGCCGGCGGTGAGCCTGTCAACTCGCGCAGGCGAAGCAGTCCCTCGTCGTCCCCTTCCTCATCGAGCAGGACGACCTCCCGATCGTGTCTGCGATCCACGAACCTGAAGCTCGCGATTGCCGTCCGTTGCCTAGGGGGGCGGCGGGGTCGGGGGCGGGGGGCGGTCCGCACATAGATGCAACCCCGCCCCCAAAGAGCCCTCACCCAAGTGGTTGATTGCATAAGGCCCGCTTGCGGAACTCGCGGGATGCGCTTACGTTTCCGGCCATGCGCCCGCCGGTTTCCCAGCGTCGGCCGAGGCTCGGGCTCTGTTGCCAGTTCGTCCGCGCGCCGATCCGCTTCTCGACGACGACCGCCGCCGCGCTCCGGCGGCTGCCGCGCGCCCAACAGCTCGACCGGCTCGGGGACCTCTGCGCCGCCAATGCCGACGCCCTGCTCGGGGCGCTCCGGTACTGCGACGCGCACCATCACCGATGCCTGCCGGACGGCATGAGCGTGGAAGACGCCACGGAAGCGGCGGGGGCGACCTGGAACCGCGAGCCGTTGTTTCACCTGTCCAGCCCGGTCGCCGGCTGGACCGGCCCGGACCCCCGCCGGCACCACGACTACATCGCCATCGGCGACTTCCCCGCGGCCTGGCATGGCCGGCCGATTACGGTCGAATTGGAAGCCAAGGCGAAGGAACTCGCCGTCGAGCGGCTCCGTCGCGCACTGGCACGGAGGCGGCGGTGAGCCGCCCGCGCCATCGCGTACTGGTCACCGGCGCCACCGGCTACGTCGGCGGACGGCTGGCGCCCCGCTTGCTGGCGGCCGGGTGCGCGGTTCGCTGCCTGGCGCGCGACCCGGCGCGACTGCGGGGTCGCCCCTGGGCGGGGCAGGTCGAAGTCGTCGCGGGCGACGTGTTCGACCCCGAATCCCTTGTCCCGGCACTCCGGGATATCGAGACGGTGTACTACCTGGTGCACAGCCTCGGCGGCGGTCACGGTGTCGCCGGCCGAGGTCTACCGCGTCTTCGCGGGGCTGGGAGGCGCGCGGGGCTGGTTGCAGTGGGATTGGGCCTGGCGCTTGCGCGGCGCGGTCGACCGTCTGTTCGGCGGGGTCGGGATGCGCCGCGGCCGACGCGATCCCGACGCGCTACGCGCGGGCGACGCGCTCGATTTCTGGCGCGTCGAAGCCGTGGAGCCGGACCGGCGGGTACTGTTGCGCGCGGAAATGCGGTTGCCCGGACGCGCCTGGCTCGAATTCCGGGCGGAGCCGGCGTTGGACGACCGGACGCGGCTCGTGCTGACGGCGCTCTTTCAACCCAGGGGATTGGCGGGCCTTCTCTTCTGGCACGCGCTGCATCTCCCGCACCGCTTCATCTTCCGCGGCCTCA
>PWTM01000019.1 GCA_003563855.1 PVC group bacterium
CCCGACCAAGGCGGCGCGGCCAGCCGCGCCGCGGAAAGCGCGAGCAAGCTCGCGCACTCCAGGGCGCCTGCGGCGCGGGAAGGGCATCCGCTCGCGCCGGTCCCGCGCCGCGCTCGCGAAGAGCCCGGGCTCCAATCGTCCGCCGCTATCGTCGCACCCTATCGTCGCACGGAAGAGAACCGCAAGAACCGGGCATGACGAGGAAGCGAGCGTCAGCCCCGCGAGCCGGGACGACGAGAGGGGACGACCCGCCTACGCGCTCCGCGCTTCGGCGCGACAGGCGAGAGCGGGCGACGAGTACGGACTCCGGACTACAAGGGCCTCCGGCCTCCCCCTTTCAGCGTTTCAGCATTTCAGCTTTTTCCCCGCGCGTCCCGCGCCGCCATCGGTGCAGGCCGGCCCTCCGCGGCCGGCGGGTCGGGTCAGGCGAGCTCGCGGAGGAATGCGTTCGTGCGGCGTTCTTCGTCGATCGTGGTCGGCGGGCCGTGGCCCGGGAAGACGCGCGTGTCGGGGGGGAGGGCGGCGAGGGTGGCGAGCGAGGCGGACATGGCCGTGGGATCGGAACCGGGCAGGTCCGTGCGGCCGACGCTGCCGTGGAAGAGCGTGTCGCCGCTGAACAGCCAGCCGCGCTCCGGGAAGTGGTAGCAGACGCTCCCCGGGCTGTGGCCGGGCGTCTCGATCACGCGGGCCTCCCCGCCAAGCCCCGGGGGAGCGGAACCGGCCGCGGCCAGGCGCAGGTCGGCGGGCCGGGGCGGCGGCGTGTCGTACCAGGGCGGGATGCGGTTCGCCTCGCCGAATGCCCAGGTCGCGTCGGCCGCGTGCAGGACCACGGGGACGGGACGCCGCGCGAGGAGCCCGGCCAGCGCGTGGACATGGTCGGCGTGCCCGTGCGTGAGCCAGATCGCCTCCGGTTGCGCGCCCCGCCGCTCGAGCTCGGCCTCGATGCGGGCGAGGTCCGCGCCGGGATCGATCAATACGCAGGTCCCGGCATCGCAGATCAGGTAGCAGTTCGACTCGAAGGCGCCGACGCTCAGGGTGACAATGGCCAGGTGTTCGCTCATGGGTTCTCTCCGTTCAGCTTGAGCTCGCGTTGGTCGTTCGTCGCGGATTCGCCGAGAATCTGCCTGCGAAAATCGGCTTCGTCGAGGACCGGGATGCCAAGCGCCTCGGCCTCGCGCAACTTGGTCGCGCCCGGCGACTCGCCGCGGATCACGGCCGCGGTCTTGCGGCTGACCGAACCGGCCACGGCGCCGCCGAGGGCGCGGATGCGTTCGGTCGCCTCGGCGCGCGTGAAGCCGGAGAGCGTGCCGGTCAGCACGAACGTGCGGCCGGCCAGCCGGCCGGAACCCGGGGCCGCGGCCGCCGCGCCGCCGCCGCGCGGCCGGATGCCGAGCGCCGCAAGCCGGCGCTGCGCGCGCTGCCCGGCCGCGCCGCCGAAGAAGTCGAGGATCGCCCGCGCGGCGACCGGGCCGACCTCGGGCATCGGCGCGGCGGCCAGCTCCGCCTCGAGTTCGGCGATCCGGGCCGTCTGCCGTTCGGCCTCGGCGGTGCGTTCGGCGCGCTCCGTCTCGTCCGCCGGCGGACGCAGGCGCGAGCGCGGATTGACGGCCCGCAGGCGCTCGCGGGCCGCCTCGCGCTCGACGAGTGCGCGCAGCAGCGGGGAATCGGCGACCGCGTCCAGGTCGGCGTGGACCGCCGCGACGCTGCGGGCGACCGCCTGGCCGACGCCCGGGATGCCGAGCGCGTAGAGCCAGCGATCGAGCGGAAACCGGCGCGCGCGTTCGAGCGCTGCCATGACCCGCGCGGCGTTCTTCGCCCCGAAGACCCGGGGCTGCTCCGTCGTGCCGAGGTTCAGCGTCGCCAGCGCTTCCTCGTCGAGTTCGAAGAGGTCGAGCGGATCCGTCGCCAACCCCGTCTCGACCAGCCGGTCGGCCACGATCCCGCCGATCCCCTCGAGGTCCAGCGCCGCGCGCTGCGCAAAGTACTCGAGCCGCCGCTGCCGCTGCGCCGGGCATTGCAGGTTGTCGCAGCAGAGCACCGCGCCGTTCGCCGCCGCGTCCGCCAGCCGGCGCCGCGCGACCGGTCCGCCGCAGGTCGGGCAGGCCTCCGGCACGGCCACGGGCCGCTCGGCGCCGCTCCGCTGTTCGGGGCGGGGCCGCACGACGGATGGGATGACCATCCCCGCCTTCTCGATCTCGACCGCGTCGCCGACGCGGATGTCTTTGCGGGCCAGCTCCTCGAAGTTGTGCAGCGTCGCGCGGCGGACCGTCGAGCCGTCGATGAACACCGGGTCGAGCTCCGCGACCGGCGTCAAAGCGCCGGTGCGGCCGACCTGGACGGTCACCGCGCGCAGCCGCGTTGTCGCGCGCGTGAGCCAGGCCGGGGGCTTGTAAGCGATCGCGTAGCTGGGGTGGCGCGCGCGGGCGCCGAGGCGCGGCCAGGCGCCGCGGTCGTTGACCTTGATCACCGCGCCGTCGATGCCGTAGGGCAGATCGGCCGCGCGCGCCTTCATCTCCTCCGCGCGCTCGGCCGCGGCCTCGACGCGGTCGACCACCCAGCGGAGCTGCGGCACGGGCAGGCCGAGCCGGGCCAGGGCGTCGATGCAGGCGTCGTGACGCGGCGCCTCGAAACCGCGACACTCGCCGACAGCGTAGAAGAGCGCGCGCAGGGGCCGGCGGGCGACCACCGCCGGGTCGAGCTGCTTGAGCGAGCCCGCCGTCGCGTTGCGCGGGTTCGGGAACGGGTTCTCGCCGGCCGCCCGCAGCCGTTCGTTGAGACGCGCGAAGCCCTCGAGGTCCATGTAGGCCTCGCCGCGCGCTTCGAGCAGCGGCGGGGCGCCGGGCCCGAGCCGCAGCGGGAGGTTGCGCACCGTGCGCAGGTTCGCCGTGATGTCGTCGCCCGTCGCGCCGTCCCCGCGTGTCGCCCCGCGCGTGAGAAGGCCGTCCTCGTAGCGGACGCTGATCGAGACGCCGTCGACCTTCGGCTCGACCGCGTAACGAACGGAGGCCCCGTCGAGCGCCTTGCGGACGCGGGCATCGAAGAGGCGCAGCTCCTGCACGTTCTTCGCCTTCTCCAGCGAGAGCATCGGTTCGGCGTGGCGGACCGGGGCGAAGCCGGGCAGCGGGGCGCCGCCGACGCGCTGCGTGGGCGAGTCGGGCGCACACAGGTCGGGATGCTCGCGTTCGAGCGCGACGAGTTCGTCGAAGAGGCGGTCGTACGCGGCGTCGGAGATCTCCGGCCGGGCCTCGATGTAGTAGAGCCGATCGTGGCGCTCGATCTGCGCACGCAGGGTCTCGATGCGCCGCCGTGCCGCCTCCCGCTCCATGTCCGCTCCCGTCCGGCCCGGCGTCCCGTGCGCCGCGCGCCGCGGGCAGTCTAGCCCAGGCCCGCCCGAGCGCCAAGCCGGCGCAGAGAGGACTCTTTCCCGCCGGCGCCTTCCAGTGTTCGGCGTGCGAAGGCTTCTCCGCGGGCGGCGTGGTGCGCGCGACGATTTCCTTCGGTCCTCCCCTTGTCCTTCAACCCTCAGCCTGCTGCGCGCGGGGTTTGGAGTGCGGCGACCCGGCGCCGCTTTCAGTCGCGCGACCCGGCGCGCGTTCCCAAGACC
>PWTM01000020.1 GCA_003563855.1 PVC group bacterium
ATGGTGGGTACCAGGACTTGAAATCTTTTCAGATGGCTGAGCTTGTTTATGATGGCACTGTCAAGTTTTGTGAGCGGTTAGTTAATCCTCGCTCACGAACTTATGATCAGATGGTTCAGGCGGCCAGAAGCGGTAAACAGAATATTGTCGAGGGCAGCATGGCTTCCGGCACTTCCAAGAAGATAGAGCTGAAGCTGGTTGGGATTGCCCGGGCCAGCCTGGAGGAATTGCTGCAGGATTTTCAGGATTTTTTGCGGCTAAAGGATTTTATCCTCTGGGGCAAGGATCATCCCCTGTCCAAGACTGTCAGGGGGCTTTGTTACAGGAAGGATAGGTCCTATGCGACATATATGCCTTATATCGAAAAAGCCCCGCCGGAAGTTGCAGCCAATACCATGATTTGTCTGATTCACCAGACAAACTACCTGCTGGATCAGCAGTTGAGGGCTCTTGAAAAAGACTTCCTGGACCAGGGTGGATTTACAGAGAGACTTTATCGGTCCAGAACCCAAGCTCGAAAGAATAAATGGAAGAATTAGATCATGGATGAAGCAGATGTACTGCCTCTTTCCGCTCTGCAGCACTTTCTCTACTGCCCAAGGCAGTGCGCCCTTATTCATATTGAGGGTGTATGGACCGAAAACAGGTTCACGGCTGAAGGGAGGGTGCTGCATAACCGGGTTGATTCAGGTTGCTCTGGCAAGCGCGGTGACACAGTAGAAGACCGTTCCGTACCCGTGCGCAGTAATGAGATTGGACTTTATGGCGTAGCCGATGTTCTTGAAATGAAGGCTGGTCCTGATGGGAAAAGAATTCCTTATCCAGTGGAATATAAAAGGGGCAGTCCAAAAATTGAGGATTGGGATCGGGCTCAGTTATGCGCACAGGCCATGTGCCTGGAAGAAATGCTTAGCCTGGAAATTCCTGAAGGTGCCATTTTTTATGGTAAACCCAGAAGGAGGGAGAAAGTTGTTTTTGACAATGATCTGCGTGATCTGGTCAAAGTTAAATGTATGGAGATGCGCTCAATGGTTAAAAGTGGCCTGACCCCTCCAGCCCACTATGGTAAAAAATGTAAAAATTGTTCTCTAACTGGGCAATGCATGCCGACTGCAACTCGAAAGGGAAAGGTTGAGCCCTATATCCTGAAGGGGTTAGAAGATTGAAGAAACTGTTAAACACTCTGTATGTCACCTCTCAGGGCAGCTATCTTTCCAAGGATGGCGAGTGTATTGTTGTTCGCTTTGAATCAGGTGAGAAAAAGCGTTTTCCTGTGCATATCCTTGATGGAGTAGTTTGCTTTGGAAATGTGCTGTGCAGCCCGTTTCTGTTGGGGCACTGTGCTGACAGGGGGCTATCTGTTTCTTTTTTAACGGAAAGAGGGCGCTACCTTGCTGCTGTTCATGGTCCCCAAAGCGGCAATATTCTTCTTCGGCGTGAACAGTACCGCAAGGCTGATGACCTTCAGGCCTCAGCAATAATAGCAAGAAGCATCATTGCCGGTAAGGTGACTAATTCCCGGACAGTGCTCAAAAGATGTATTCGAGACTATCCTGACCGGATTGATCAAGACCGGGTCAAAGCTGCGGTCTCTATTTTGGATGGCTGCGCTCACCGCTTGCGTACCAGTATTACTCTTGACGAGGCTAGAGGATTGGAAGGGCTGGCAGCCAACACATATTTTGGAGTTTTTGATCAGCTAATCTTGAGCAAGAACGATGCTTTCTCTTTTAACGGTAGAGTTCGCAGGCCTCCTCTGGATAATGTCAACTGTATGCTTTCTTTTGTGTATACACTTTTGACACATGATGTCAGATCTGCCCTTGAAGCCTCAGGCCTTGATCCTCAAGCGGGCTTTTTGCACCGGGACAGGTCCGGCAGGCCTGGACTGGCTTTAGATATGATGGAAGAGTTCAGATCTTTTATGGCTGATCGTCTGGTACTATCCCTTATTAACAGGTGTGAAGTTGATGAAAAGGGGTTTGAGATCAAGGAGAGTGGGGCTGTTTTTATGAATGATGAAACACGCAAGACAGTCCTGTCTGCCTGGCAAAACAGGAAGGCAGTAGAGGTCATTCACCCCTATATTAAGGAGCGGATACTCCTTGGTTTGGCTTTCCATGTCCAGGCCAGGCTGATGAATCGTTATTTTCGCGGGGATATTGACGGATATCCTCCGTTTTTCTGGAAGTAAATTATGCTTGTACTGGTCAGTTATGATGTAAGTTTTGAAGATCCAACTGGAAAAAGGCGTCTCCGCCGGATAGCTAAAGTATGTGAAAACTATGGTCAGAGAGTACAGTATTCAGTGTTTGAATGCGTGGTGGATCCAGCTCAGTGGACAAAATTTAAAGATCTTCTTTTAAAGGAATATGAAGCAGATAAAGATAGTCTGCGCTTTTATTTTCTGGGGAAGAACTGGCAGCACCGGGTTGAGCATCATGGTGTTGGTGTAGGGTATGATCCTGAAAATGATGTGCTTATTTTGTGAGTTGCGAACCATAAGCTGTTTGCGTTTTCCTGGGCCTTTCGCGAAATTATTTTGTTATGTGTTTTCAGTATGTTATGTTTAACCCGATGTTTTTATGGTTTTGATTTTTTCTTTAAAATCGATATTTCGCGGAAAATGGTTCGCGAACCTTCTATTTTAGCGGCCTGAGAAGGTCGCAGTCGCCCCCCATGCGGGGGCGTGGATTGAAACGAAACCAGGGCAAGACTGTCGTGGGCCTCTATGATTGCGGTCGCCCCCCATGCGGGGGCGTGGATTGAAACGAAACTCCCTGGTTGAAAATGTCAAGGAATTAGTGTCGCCCCCATGCGGGGGCGTGGATTGAAACATTTTCGTGGCCAACTGGACATCTGATGCTATAAAGTCGCCCCCCATGCGGGGGCGTGGATTGAAACCATTACTGGTCCTCCTGCTGCATTTTCATGGCAACGTCGCCCCCCATGCGGGGGCGTGGATTGAAACCTCCCACTCTTCCAGGTGTACGGAAAATTTGAGCATGTCGCCCCCCATGCGGGGGCGTGGATTGAAACATTTTTCTTGGCATGGGTTTAACCTCCGTCGGGGTCGCCCCCCATGCGGGGGCGTGGATTGAAACACCTGCCTGGACTTTCCCTAACTTTTCGCAAAATAGTCGCCCCCCATGCGGGGGCGTGGATTGAAACTCTGTGCTTTTGGGGTCAAAGCTGTGGAGCAGTTGTCGCCCCCCATGCGGGGGCGTGGATTGAAACCAGGGCCTGGACCAGCGCCCGGCGAGTAGACTCATGTCGCCCCCCATGCGGGGGCGTGGATTGAAACACGGTCTCCGGGTAAATTCGCGGGTTTGTAGTAAGTCGCCCCCCATGCGGGGGCGTGGATTGAAACAGCCGGAACGACACGGTCCCGGACGGCATTATCCAGTCGCCCCCCATGCGGGGGCGTGGATTGAAACTAACCGTCCATTATGAAACACTGGTTGACTCCCTGTCGCCCCCCATGCGGGGGCGTGGATTGAAACCCGGGACGGTCAGACGCTGAACATCCATGGCAGTGGTCGCCCCCCATGCGGGGGTGTGGATTGAAACATCTGCTGGGCGTGCTGTCTGGCAGTG
>PWTM01000115.1 GCA_003563855.1 PVC group bacterium
CCCCCGCCGGACGACGTGTTCGATCCCGGTCCGGGCGCGACGGGCGCGATCGGCGACCGGATCTGGGTGGACGCGAACGGCGACGGCGTACAGGACCCCGGCGAGCCGGGGCTGGCCGGCGTGACCGTGCGCCTCCTGCGCGACGCGGATGCGAACGGCATCTACGATGACATGGTGGACACGACGACCACCGACGCGGCGGGCAACTACGTCTTCGACAACCTGCCCGCGGGGGCCTATGTCGTGGAGGTTGTTCCGCCGGCGAACTACACGCAGACGGGCGATCCGGATCACTTCGGGGCCGCGGCCTCGACGAACCCCGACGAGGCCGGCGACAACCGCACGACGACGCCGGTGATCCTGGCGCCGGGCGACGTCTTCGTGAACGCTGACTTCGGTTATCGCCCGGACACGGCGGACCTGGACCGCAGCCTCGGCGGCAAGGTCTATCTCGACGCCAACGCGGACGAGGCCTTCGATGCGGCCGACGGCGACTACGGGGTTCCGGGCGTGACGGTGGCGCTGCTGGACGACGCCGGCCACGTGATCGCGACGACGCGCACCGATGCGGACGGCAACTACACCTTTACGGGGTTGCAGGACGGGGAGACGTACGAGGTGTGGGTCAACGACATCGGCAACCTGCTCGGGGGCCTCGCGCAGACCGAGGATCCCGATGCCGTGAAGGACGACCGGACGACGGTTGCGGTCGGCGGGGCTGACGTGACGGGCCTCGACTTCGGCTACACGCCGCCGGGGCATAGCGTGAATACGGGCCTGATCGGCGACCGCATCTGGCTCGATATCGACGGCGACGGCGCGCAGGACGCCGGCGAGCCGGGCCTGCAGGGCGTACGGGTCAACCTGTTCGACGCCACCGGCACGACACTGCTGGCCACGACGGTGACGGACGCCAACGGCAACTACTGGATCGGCGGGCTCTCGACGGACGATGCGACCTATATCGTCAGCGTGGATACGTCGACGCTGCCGAACGGCGGCGTCGGGCTGGACAACACGGGCGTTCCGCCGGGCGGGAGCAACAGCGAATCGACCGTGACGCTGACCGCCGCGGAGCCGGTCCGACTCGACCAGGACTTCGGGTACTTCGCCGCGATCGCGAACACCATCGGCGGCACGATCTGGGAAGATCGCAACGCGGACGGGACGCTCGATGGCGCCGAAGACGGCCGGTTCGAGGGCGTGACGGTGGTGCTGCGCGACGCGAACGGCCACGTGGTAGGGACCACGACGACCGCCGCGGATGGCAGCTACAGCTTCGCGGGCCTGCCGGACGGGACGTACACGGTGACCGTGACCGACGAGGCCAAGGTGCTCCGGGGCTACTGGCACTCGAAGGGCGAGGAGGGCGACGGGACCGCCGACGGCACAACGGCGGGCCAGAGCCAGCCGGATCCCTACACCGTCTCTGTCTCGGGCGCCGCCGGGCGCGATGCCACGGTGGACTTCGGTTATTACGTCGAAGGCGCCTCCGTGGGCAACCGGGTCTGGTTGGATGTAAACGCCAACGGACGGCAGGATCCCGGGGAATCGGGTATCGCCGGCGTCCTGGTGCGGCTGACGATCAACTATGCCAATGGCGACACGAGCGTGGTGACGACGGTCAGCGGCGCCAACGGGTTCTACCGTTTCGGCAACCTGTTGCTGGACGAGAACCACAGGGGCGCGGTCGGCGACGGTTCTCCGGAGCTGGTGCTGTCCGTAGTGAATCCGAATAACCCGAATTACCCGTACCATACCAACCACAACGCACCCGGGGTTCCGGAGTCGTTGAACTCCGTGCACCCGCTGGGGACCGTGGCGACCGTGCTGCAGGGGCAGACCGATGTCTCCGCGCAGGCCAATCCCGCGGATGAATCGCCGAATGCCTGGTTCGACTTCGGGTTCACACCGGAACCGACGGCGGCGGTGATTTCGGCTGTACGCGCGAGCGTTGCGGACGGCGTGGTCGTGGTATCCTGGGATGTGGCGGAGGAGTTTGGCACGGCGGGTTACTACCTCGAGCGTTGGACCGACGGCGAATGGGTGCGGATCAACGCCGACCTGATCCCATCGGATGATTTCGCGATCTTCCCGGTGACCTACGAACAGGCCGATCCGGGTGTGCCTCTCACGGGGATGCAGCGCTATCGAATCGTCGAACTCGACCACGGCGGGGGACTGGTGAACTACGGTCCTTACGACCTGGCGGTCGACGGCGGCGCCTACGACTACGACACCTGGGCTGCCGGGATCGAATGGGGCGACGCGGATTCGAGCCCGAACGCCGATCCGGACGGGGACGGGATGACGAACTTCCAGGAATACCTGGCGGGCACCAACCCGCTCGAAGCGAACTCGGTGCTGCGAATCACGCGGATGACGCCCGTGGCGGACGGAATGGCGCTGACCTGGAACAGCGAGCCGGGCCGGGTGTACCGGGTTGAGATCGCGTCTTCCCTCACCGGTCCGTACTGGCCGTGGCCGCCGCTCGGATCCGAGCCCATCGAGGCCACGCCGCCGGAGAACACGTACGTGGTGCCGCTGGACCTCGAATCGGTCCCGAGGGCCTACTTCCGGATACGCCTGGCCGAATAGGTAACGACGCAGGTACCCGCCCGCGACGGGCGGGTACCTGCGCCGTGAAATTCTTCTTCGGTCCGCTTGACCTGGACCCGTGCGACGCGTAGTCTTTCGCATGGTAAACTGGTTGAGTGGAACCCGAAGGGGGTGTCGGCTTTCGAAGCGGCGGGCTGTTCACTTGGTGAGAAGCTTTCTCCTGCGTGAGAATCCCGTGCGGGACGGACCACGGGTGGGCTACCCAGGTGTCGCTTCGTCTTTCGGCTGAACGGCGGCCTTGTCATCAGGGACCGTCTGCTGTTCCCATGCAGGAAAACCTTAGGATATACGAGAAATATCGTGGATTCCTCCTATTCATGATGGCGGTTCGGGTGAATCCGTTGTCTGCGTTTTCTTCAAAGACTCGCGTCGGTCGGCACGATTTTGGCACTGGGATTGCTGATACAGCACTGCATCGCCGAGTCTCGAAATCGTGCGGGAGAACATATGACGACCAACCGTGTTCGATTCCTGAGAGTGTCGATAGCCCTTGTGGCGGCGGCTCTTGTGGCGTCCGGGGTGTCCGCCGGGGACGTCCGGATTTCGGCCGTCGAGGGACAATGGGCCGGGGATCGGGCGGAGGTGGTCTGGACGACCGAGCTGGCGCTCGGCACGATCGGGTTCAATCTGTACCGCATCGGGAACGGCGACGAAACGCGGGTGAACGACATCCTCGTCTGCGTCGGGTTCGGCGATTCCGGGCAGGGCGCCTTTCGGGTCGTCGATCCCGCGCAAGCGCTTGGCGATGAAGCGACCTACCGTCTGGACGCCGTGCGGCCGGATGGTTCGCCGTCGACGCTGGGCGTCTGGACAGTCCGGTTCGAGGAAGCGGCGCCCCAGATGCAGGTGTTCGCAACGCTGGAGGAACCGCTGCTGGAGCCGCTGTCGGCGCCCGAGTCCGGTCCCGCGCTCAAGGTGATGGTCGAGCGCCCGGATATCTATGCCGTATCCTACGAGGCCATCGCCGCCGGCA
>PWTM01000252.1 GCA_003563855.1 PVC group bacterium
CCGCCGGCTCCCGGCCTACGCGCCCTGCGGCAAGGCGCTCATCCCGGCGCCGGTCCTGCGGTGGAGCACCGGGCAGCGGATCGACCAGACGCTCTGCGACCTGCAGCGCCCCCTGCTCGAGGCGATGCTCCAGGCTGCGCCCCCCGCGATGAACACGCTGCTCGCCTGTGGCGATGCGCTCGTCTGGAACGAGGGCCCGCTGCCGCCGCTGCCCGAGGTCGACATCCTCTGCGTCGGGCTCTGGGCCGATCCCGAGACCGCCACCGGGCACGGCGTCTTCTTCCCCCCGCGCGCCCGGCCCGACCGGCTCGAGTTCGCCCTGCAGAAGCCCCCGATCGCGGAAATCCGCGCGCGCGCCGCCGACCACCTGTTCCTGATCGACGCCGGGATCCGGCTCTTCGGTCCGCGCGCGCTCGACGCGCTGCTCGCGCGCTGCGGCGCCGACCCGCGTACCGGCGCCTGGCGCGAGGGCGCGCCCCGGCCCTACGATCTCTTCGGCGACTTCGACGCCGCGCTGGGCCGCCGCCCCCCGCGGCCGGACCCCGTCCTTTCCGCGCTTACCTGCGCCGTGCTCCCGCTCGACCGCGCGGCCTTCCACCACTTCGGGACCAGCGCCGACCTTCTGCGCTCCTCGCTCGCGCTGCAGAACCGCGTGCTCGACCAGCGCCTCATCCCCAGCCCGCTGGTCAAGCCGCACCCCGCCGTCTTCCTCCAGAACGCGCTCGTCACCTGCCCGCTCACGGCGCGGAACCGCGACATCTGGATCGAGAACGCCGAGATCGGCCCCGGCTGGACGCTGCGCCGCCGGCACGTGCTGACCGGCATCCCCGGCGCCGACTGGACGATCGACCTGCCCGAGGGCGTCTGCCTTGACCTTGTCCCCGTCGGCGACGACGAGGTCGCGGTCCGCCTCTACGGGTTCGACGACGTCTTCCACGGCCCCGCCGATGCGCCCGAGACCCGCTGGCTCGGCGGTCCGGCCGCCGAGGCGATCGCCCGGCGCGGGCTGCCCCCGCCCGGCAGCGCCGACCTCCAGGAGGTCCCGCTCTTCCCCGTTGTCCCCCGCGCGGAACTCGACGGCGACTGGGTCCAGTGGCTCGTTGCGCCGGACGGCCGCAAGGCGTACGCGCAGCGGACCCGCGCCCTGCGGCGCCTCTCGGCTGACGAGCTGTCTGCCGCGGCCAACCTGCCCCGGCTCTTCGCCGAACGGGCCGAGCGCTGCGGCCGCGTCCTCCCGGCGATCGCCCGCAACGCCGCCCAGAGCGTTTTCCGCCAGATCGACCTCGACCACGCCGCCGCGCTCTACGCGGCGACGCCCGCTCCTCCGCCGGACCCCGCGCCCGACGACGCCCCGCTCTTCGCGGTCCTGCGCGACCGGATGTTCCGCGCCGCTCTCGCGCGCCGCCGCGGCGAGAACGGCGACGCCGAGGAAGCCCGCGCCTTCGCCGCCCTGCGCGCGGCCATCGTCGACCCGCTGCGCGAACGCCCGGCCGAGCCGCGCAACACCGTCCTGGCCGACCAGGTCGTCTGGGCGCGCGCCCCCGTGCGGCTCGACCTCGCCGGCGGCTGGACCGATACGCCGCCCTACTGCCTGATGCACGGCGGGCGGGTCCTGAACCTGGCGGCCGATCTCAACGGGCAGCCGCCCATCCAGGTCTTCGCCCGTGTCGGCGAGGCGCCGGGCATCACGCTGCGCTCGATCGATCTCGGCACCACGGAGCAACTCCGGACGTACGCCGACGTCGGTCGCTACGCCGATCCGGGTTCCGGCTTCGCCATCGCGCGCGCCGCGCTCGCGCTGGCCGGGTTCCACCCGGACTTCCAGCCGCCCGGCCGGTTTCGTACCCTGCGCGCGCAGCTCGAGGCGTTCGGCGGGGGGATCGAACTCTCGCTGCTCTGCGCGGTACCCAAGGGGTCCGGGCTCGGCACCAGCAGCATCCTCGCCGCCGCCGTGCTGGCCGCGCTTGCCGAGGTCGGCGGACTCGGCTGGGACACCGCCGAGATCGGGAACCGCACGCTGGCGCTCGAACAGATGCTGACCACCGGCGGCGGCTGGCAGGACCAGTACGGCGGGCTGACCCGCGGGCTCAAGCTGCTGCGCACGCGCCCGGGCCTCGACCAGACCCCCGAGATCCGCTGGCTCCCCGAGCACCTCTTTGCCGACCCGCGCCACCGCCCGTGCCTGCTGCTCTACTACACCGGGCTGACCCGGCTGGCGAAGAACCTGCTGGCCGAGATCGTGCGCGGCATGTTCCTGAACCGGCGCGACACGCTGCGGGCGCTGGCCGAACTCGACGGCCATGCCGCCGACCTCTACGCCATCATCCAGCGCGGCGATTTCGCTGCGCTCGGCCGCGCCGTGGGCCGGACCTGGACGCTCAACCGGCAGCTCGACCCCGGCGCCAGTCCGCCCGCGGTCGAGGCCCTCGTCGCCCGGGTCGCGGACTGGGTCCACGGCCTCAAGCTGCTCGGGGCCGGCGGCGGCGGTTACCTGCTGATGCTGGCCAAGGACGAGACCGCCGCCGCGCGCATCCGGCGCGCGCTCGAGGCCGACCCGCCCAACCCGCGCGCCCGGTTCGTCGACGTCTCGCTCTCCGACCGCGGCCTGCAGGTGACCCGGAGCTGAAGCCGCGCGCACGGCGCGCGAAACCGGTCGCCGCCAGCGGCGTGTCGCCCGGGCCGCGCCGTCAGCGCCCGCGGCCGAAGACGGCGATGAACATGCCGGCGCCGGGCCCGTCGGAGGGGCGGACCCAGTGGACGGGCGCGGCGGGGCCGCCGAGCGGGGCGGGCGTCGGGCGCGGGGCGAACGCGGGGTTGCGCGCCAGAAACGCCTCGGTGGCGGCGACGGTCTCCTCCACGGTCAGGCTGCAGACCGCGTAGACCAACCGGCCGCCGGGCCGGACGGCGGCGGCGACGGCATCGAGCAGCCGGGCCTGCCGGGCGGCGGCCTCCGCGATCCGGCCGGTGTCCGTGCGCCAGCGCGCGTCGGGGCTGCGCGCCCAGGTCCCGGTTCCGGCGCAGGGCGCGTCGAGCAGTACGCCGTCGAAGGCGCCGGGCTGCACGGCCGCCGCGGCGTCGGACCGGCGCGTTTCGATGCGGAGGCCCGGGAACGCGATGCGCCGGCGCGCCAGCTCGCGCAACGCGGCGGGGCGGATGTCGGTGGCCCGCACCCGGCCGCCGGGCCCGACGGCCTCGGCCAGCGGCAGCGTCTTGCCGCCCGCGCCGGCGCAGGCGTCCCACCAGGCCTCGCCGGGCCGGGCATCGCAACCGGCGACGACCGCCTGCGAGGCCAGGTCCTGGACGAGGAAGCAGGCGCCGATCGACCGGGCCAGCGTCCCCAGGTTCGGGTGCGCCTCGAGGGCGACCGCCTCGGGTCGCGCCGGGTGACGCCGCGGCACAAGCTCCGCTTCCGCCAACCGGCGCGCAAGCGCGGCGCCGTCGATCCCGACCGCGCGCAGCCACAGCGGCGGGCGCGTCTGGATGGCGGCGATCAGCGCGGGCAGCGCCGGGGCGCCGTCGGGCTCGGGCGGGAGCGCGAGGCGCGGCGGGAACCAGTCCGGCACCAGCGCCTCGACCGGCGGCGGCGC
>PWTM01000279.1 GCA_003563855.1 PVC group bacterium
CCGGAAGGGCTTGGATGCTGACATTGTTGGATCCCGCCCACCCGCCTGAGAAGCCCACATCCGTGCCATCCGTGTTCAGGTCGGTCGCGACCAGGAGAGCGGCGCGCGCCGTTCCCGCCAGGCCGAGCGCCAACACCGCCGCCGCGATCATTCCGAGTGCGTTGTTCCTTTGCTTTCTCGTTGTCATTGCCGCGTCTCCTCCCACGTGCTGCTTCCTTGCGCCCGCGGCACCTTGCCGCGTCTTCGGATGGAGCATCGCACCGGCAACCCGAACGAGCGTGGTGCACTTTTGTGATAGTTTTACTCCCCTGGTGCGACACAGCGGTTGAAGGAGGTGTGGCAGCCGACTCGCGACCCGCGCCGCGAGGAAGGAGGCCCGCCGTGCCGGCACGGGATGCGCGAGCAGCTCGGAATGCGCCGGGGACGGGGCCGGCGGGAGCGTGACTCGGTGACCCGATGACGCCGATATGTAGCTGGAGCCGAAGTATCCCAAACCCGGCGTCACCAAGTCACCAAGTCACCAGGTCATGGGGTCACTGCCCCCGGTCCGCTCCCGCCGACCCGGTACGCACGCGGCGTCATGCCGTAGGCGGCGAGGAAGGCGCGGTGCAGGTACTGGGTGGAGCGGTAGCCGACGCGGGGCGCGATGTCGGCGATGGAATCGCGGGTGGACCGCAGCAGCTCGCAGGCGACCTGCAGACGCCGCCGGCGCAGTTCCTCCCGGACGCTGCGTCCCAACGCGCCCTGGAAACGGCGCTCGAGCGTACGGCGGTTGACCCCGACCTCGCGCGCCACGTCGTCCACCGACAGGTCCTGCTCGAAGTGGTCCCACAGGAACCGCAGGGCCCGGGCGACGGTCGGATCGGCCACGGCCAGCACGTGGGTGCTGCGGCGCTCGATGATGCCCGCGGGCGGCACCAGGATCGGCTTCTTCGGCCCCGGCTCGCCCTTCATGAGCCTCCGCAGCAGTCGCATCGCCGTCTTCACCCGTTCCTCCAGGGCCGGATCGACGGACGACAGGCGCACCGTGGTCAGCCGGCACTGCAGGCTGTTGCCGTACCCCAGCAGCGCGACGTCTTCCGGCACGGCGAGTCCGACCCGGACGCACGCGAGGCCGATGCGCTCCGCCATGATATCATTGAAGCAGAGAACGCCCGCGGGCTTCGGCAGGCTGCCGAGCCAGGCGGCCAGACCACGCGACCGCCGCGTCTCCCGGTCCTGCTCGTTGGCGCTGTCCATCGACTTGAGACTCAGGAGGTGACAGGCCATGCCCAGCTCCCCGGCGCGTTGGCGGAAGGCGACATACGTCGCATGCGTGGCGGCGCCCGGATCCTCGGGGGCATAGCCCACGTACGCAACCTGCTTAAAGCCGCGGTCCGCGAAGTGTTCCGCGGCCAGGCGTCCGCCGGCCGCGAGGTCCGGGAGGACGGCCGGTAGCGCCGCGTCGCCCGGATGCGGTAGCGCGCCCAGACGCACCGCGGGGCAGCCGGCCCTGCGCAGCTGCTTCGCGTGCGGGGTGGTCGGCAGGTCCGAAATCAGCGCCCCGGCCAGCGGGCGATCCAAAGGCAACTCGGAGGGGGCGACCCACGTTCCTCGCAATTCCCAGTCCCATTCACGGGCGAGCTCGATCATGAGCTCAATGCTGTCGTGGTGCAGGCCCGAGAGCAGCACCAGCGGCCGCTGCGACTTTCGGGCGATTCGCCTGTGTCCGAGCTTTGCCATGGAAGGTTCGGGCCCAGCTGATAAGAAATCGCTATTCAGGTGGCACGGGCGCTCGCCCGCTGGAACCGGTCTGAAGGAGCGCTTTCAAGCGCTTTCATGGTGGGGAAGCTACCTGAGGGCCGTATGGAGGTCGACCTCGAAGATCGGAGGCCCGCCAGACGGGGTGGGGACAGAGAAATAGCGAACGTGCGCATCCGGGTGCGGGACCGTTACAGGTCAACGAGTTGCGTCGAGGCATCTATTCTCTGTCCCCATCCGCCGCCCGAGGGGGCAAAGACGGGTCAGGGCAGTTGCGCCACGCGGAGGCGGACGAACAGGCGGCCGTACGCCGCAACGGCGGACGTCTTGAACCGGACCTCCACGATGTCGAAGTCCCCGTCTTCGGTCTCGTCGATGACGATGTCGTCGCCGTCGTGGACCGCGTCGGTCCAGCCCCCGGCATCGGTCAGGTCGGCGCTGTATTCGACCTCGATTTCGGTGTTCTCATCGGCGTTCGCCGCACGCAGGCGCTGGAAGGTGAAGACCATGATTTCTTCGCCTTCATCGTCCACCGTCTCGATCGTCGGGAGCAGCTCGAGCGCGCGGACATCGGACCCCGGCTCCGGCGCGCCCAGCACCCAGGCGACGCCGTTGGGGATGCCGTCGCCGCTGGTATCCTCATCGAAAGGAGCGCCGTCCGCCCATGCCTCGTAGGTCGTGTCCGGCCCGGGCGCGGGGATGCCGGTCACGTCATAGAACGCGGTATCCCTGTTGCTCATCCAGATGGCGTCGGCGATATCCTTGCCACTTACCTGCAGCGGTACGCCGATTCTCTGAATCGAGTCGGCGAAATCGATCGCCGTGTTGCTGTACGTGGCAGCCGGCAGGCCGGCGGGGCTGGTGACCGATGTCAGGTCGGGATCGACCCAGACGTTGAGCGTGTCGGCCCCCGCGCCCACGATCATCTGCCCGAGGATCAGGTGGGTCCCCGGCGAAAAGCTTCCCGCCGTCGCGTCGGGGGTCCACGACGCATTCACGGCACCGCCTTCCCAGTCGATCCAGAGTTGGTCGGGGCTCATTACGACCCTCAGGTCGGACAAATTGTGGCTATAGGCTGCGGCTTGCCCTTGCGATGTAGTATCCGTAGCGAATGCCAGCCCCGCGAAACCGCCGTCGCTGGGTACGTTCACCAACACCGAGAACCAGATGTTCCCGGACATGGCCGATTCCAGATTGCGCGATCTCATCCTGTCAGGATGGGTGTTGTTGCCGACGAAGACCCTCTCTGTCGTCCCCGACTGGGCAATGAAGTAGTTCGCGTAGATGAGGTCGGGACCGTCCTGCACAAAGCGGTTGACGGATCCGATCCACCCGCCCGAGAAGCCCACATCCGTGCCATCCGTGTTCAGGTCGGTCGCGACCAGGAGATCGGCGCGCGCCGTTCCCGCCAGGCCGAGCGCCAATACCGCCGCCGCAATCAGGGTCCGCACTTTCGCTGCCTTCGTCGTTGTCGTCATGACGTTCTCCTCTTCTTATTCAAGGCCACGAACGGCTTGCCGGCCACGCATTGCCACACCCACACCCACACCGTCCGCGAAGCATCATGACGGCGGCGCGATAGAAAAGCATGGTGCACATTTGCGGTTCCAATCCTCCCCTCGTGCGACAGGGGAGGGCCGGGTGGGGACAGAGAAGTACGTGATCGGAAAAGACAAGGGACACACCAATTCTATATTGACGTGTGCGGAGCTTCGGCTAGGCTGGAGTCGGGTTGCCGTGGCGGACGAAGCGAGCCGGGCGGCCGGCGGGAAGGAGCGAGCGTGATGAGGACGGCGCGGATCAAGGGCGGGGGCGGGGACGTGTACCA
>PWTM01000103.1 GCA_003563855.1 PVC group bacterium
ACCGCGCCGGCGGAGCACCCGCAGCCTCCCTGAACAGGACCCTCGCGCCCGCCGCCTCTCCTCCCCGCCCTCTCGACACCCTCTCCCTGCGCCCTCATGCCGCCATAATGAGAATTGCTGGTCCACCTGGAGGGGGCGCTTGACCGGTGGGAGGGCGGCGGCTACGCTCAGTTCCCGCCGCGCATGGCAGCGGCGGCGTTCTTCTTCTCAACGACAGACAGGATACGCATGATTACGACGACGGTGGAAGACGCGGGGCCTTGCCGCAAGAAGCTCTCGATCGAGGTGTCCGCGGAACGCGTGGACGCGGTATGGGAGGAGGCCCTTCAGGCCTACCGGCGCACGGCGCGAGTCCCCGGGTTCCGACCCGGACGCGCGCCGCGCGAGCTGGTCGCGCGACGTTTCGCCCGGCCCATCGCCGACGACCTGCGCGAGCGCCTGCTCGCCGAGGCCTACCGCGAGGCGATCGCGGAGAAGAAGCTCAGCAGCGTGGCCATCCTCGAACTCAAGCCCGGCGACGTGCGCGCGGGCAACCCCTTCGCCTTCGAGGTCACGCTCGACATCGCGCCGGAATTCGAGCTGCCGGTCTACCGCGGCATCCGCCTGCGCGCCGAACCGGTCGCGCCGGTCGACGACGATGCCGTGGACAAGGCGATCGAGAGCATCCGCCGCATGCAGGCCCGGTACGAACCGGTCGAGGGCCGGCCCGCCCGCGAGCATGACCTCGCGCGCATCGACTTCGAGGCCACGCACGAGGGCCGACCGCTCGACGAGGCCATCCCGGCCGCCAAGCCCCTCGCCCGGGGGCGCGGCTTCCAGATCAGCCTCGACGAGCAGGCCTTCCTCCCGGATCTCGGCCGCGCGCTCGTCGGCGCCGCCGTCGGCGACCGGCGCGAGGCTGACGTAACCTTTCCGGACGCGTTCAGCATCGCCGATCTGCGCGGGAAGACCGCCCGCTTCGCCGCGACGGTCACGGAGCTGCGCGAGCGCATCCTGCCCGCGGTGGACGACACGCTGGCCGCCCAGGTGGGCGCCGCCTCGCTGGCGGAACTGCGCGGGCGCATCCACGAACAGGAACAGCAGCGCCGCACGGAGGCGGAGGAGCGCCGCCTGCGCGGCGAACTCGCGCGCCACCTCGTCGAGGCCGCGGCCATGGAGCTGCCCGAAACGCTCGTGGAGCAGGAGACGCGCGACATCGTCCAGTCCGTCGTCCGCCAGAACGCGCGCCGCGGCGTCCCGGAGGACGAGCTGGTCGCGCACAAGCAGGAGATCTACGAGCACGCGCAGCGCAACGCCCGCGAACAGCTCAAGCTCGGCTACGTCCTTCACCGCATCGCCGAGGCGGAGGGAATGACGGTCTCGGACGAGGAGGTCGAGCGCCACGGCCGCGCAGCGCTCGCCGGCGCCGGCGTACCCGAAGAGCAGGCGCGCGAGCGGCTCCAGGACGCCCGCTTCCGCGAGCGGCTCCGCGAAGACCTGCTGCGCGCGCAGGCCATGGACTGGGTGCGCCGCGAAGCCGCCGTGGAAACGCCCGACGGCGCGCCGCCGCCCCCGCCCCCGACCACGGAGGAATCCCGATGAACGAATCCGCCCAGATCCTGGTCCCGATGGTGGTCGAGCAGACCGGCCGCGGCGAGCGCGCCTACGACATCTTCTCGCGGCTGCTCAAGGACCGCATCATCTTCCTCGGCACGGCCATCGGCGACGAGGTGAGCAACCTGGTCATCGCCCAGCTCCTGTTCCTCCAGAGCGAGGACGCCTCCAAGCACATCAACCTCTACATCAATTCGCCCGGCGGCTCCGTGACCGCGGGGCTCGCCGTCTACGACACGATGCGGTTCCTCAAGTGCGCCGTGCACACCTACTGCGTCGGGCAGGCCTCGAGCATGGCGGCCGTCCTCCTGGCGGCCGGCACGGCGGGCAAGCGCTTCGCGCTCCCGAACGCGCGCATCATGATCCACCAGCCGTGGGGCGGCGCCCAGGGCCAGGCGTCCGACATCAGCATCCAGGCCAAGGAGATCCTGCGCATGCGCGACCGGGTCAACGAGATCCTGGCCGAGCACACGGGCAAGCCGCTCAAGCGCATCGCGCGGGACACCGACCGCGACTTCTTCATGTCGGCCGAGGAGTCCAAGGCCTACGGGCTGATCGACGATGTGGTGGCCGTGCGGCCGTCCGACGGGGCCGCGGAAGGGGGCTGAGCCGTGGCGGACCTCTCGCACTGCTCGTTCTGCGGAAAGCATCACCGCGATGTCGCGCGCCTGATCGCCGGCCCCGGCGTCGGCATCTGCAACGAGTGCGTCGAGATCTGCGGGCAGCTCATCGCGCGCGAAGAGCAGCCGGCCGGCAGCCGCCGGCCGCGCCGTCGCACCCCGGCGCCCCCGCCGGAGCCCGTCCTCCCGCGCACCGTCCCGCCGCCCCGGCGCATCAAGGCCTTCCTCGACAGTTACGTCATCGGCCAGGAACACGCCAAGAAGGTCCTGGCCGTCGCCGTGCACAACCACTACAAGCGCCTCCGGGCGCGCGCCTCGCCCCCGCCCGGCAAGGACGACCGCTTCGCCGGCGTCGAACTCGAGAAGAGCAACGTGCTGCTCATCGGCCCGACCGGCTGCGGAAAGACGCTCCTGGCCCGCACCCTGGCCCGATTCCTCGACGTGCCCTTCAGCATCACCGACGCGACAACGGTCACCGAGGCGGGCTACGTCGGCGAGGACGTCGAGAACATCCTGCTGCGCCTGATCCAGTCGGCGGACGGCGACATCGGCCGGGCGGAGACCGGGATCGTCTACATCGACGAGATCGACAAGATCTCGCGCCGCATGGAGAACGTCTCGATCACGCGCGACGTCTCCGGCGAGGGCGTGCAGCAGGCGCTGCTCAAGATTCTCGAAGGCACCATCGCCCACGTTCCGCCGCAGGGCGGCCGGAAGCACCCCCAGCAGGAATACCTGCGTATCGACACGAGCCACATCCTCTTCATCTGCGGCGGCGCCTTCGTGGGACTCGACGAGGTGGTCGCGCGCCGGCTCGGCAGCGGCATCGCGGGCTACCACGCGGCCGCGCAGACGCCCGCCGAACGCCTGCGCAACGCGCGGATCGAGCCCGAGGATCTGCGCCGCTTCGGGCTGATCCCGGAGTTCATCGGCCGGCTTCCGGTCGTCGCGCCGCTCGATCCGCTCTCGGAGGAGGACCTGGTCCGCATCCTGCTCGAACCGCGCAACTCGATGATCAAGCAGTACGCGAAACTGCTCGATATGGAGGGGGTCGAGCTGGTCTTCGAGGACGAGGCCATCCGGGCCCTGGCGGCGGCCGCGGCGAAGCGTGGCGCGGGCGCGCGCGGCCTGCGCGCGCTGCTCGAGCGCCTCATGCTCGACGTCATGTACGAGACGCCGGGCCGCAAGAGCAGAGGCGCCTGCCGGATCGACCGCGACCAGGTCCTGGCCCACATCCCGCCCCCCGATGCCGACGCCAAGCCCGACGTCCGTCTCGCCTCCTGAGTTCGGCCGCGCGGCACGCACGTCCGGCCGCGCGCGGCGCCGCCTTGCGCGGCTCCTGGCGCTCGCCCTCCTGGCGCTCCCGGCCGGCGCGCGCGAAGTCCCCATCACGCTCCTGCACACGGCGGACCTCCACGGCCGCCTCGTCAACCTCGTCCCGCAGGAAGGCTTCGACCGGCCGGCCGGGCTGCTCCGCCTCGCCACGCTCATCCGTGCCGCGCGCGCCGAGGCGCCCAATGTCCTGCTGCTCGACGCCGGGGACACGATACAGGGCAGCCCCGAAAGCTACGCGACGCGCGGGCGCGCGGTCGTGGAGGCGATGGAACAACTGCGGTTCGACGCCTGGACGCTCGGCAACCACGAGTTCGACTGGGGACTCGAGACGCTGGCCGCCCTCGTCGAAGGCACGCCGGTGCCCGTGCTCGCCGCCAATCTCCGGCCCCTGCCCGGCTCGCCCCACCCGCTCCCCGCCGTGCGCTCGCACGTCGTCGTCGAACGCGACGGGGTGCGGATCCTCGTCGTGGGGCTGACCACCCCGGGCATCCCGCGCTGGTCGCTGCCCGAGCTGATCGGTACGCTGCGCTTCCCGGGCGGCGCCGAGACGCTCCGGGCGCTGCTGCCCGCGCTGCGCGCGGAGGCGGCCGACATCTGGGTCCTGCTCGTCCACCAGGGCTACCGCGGCGGACAGGTCGACCACGCCAACGAGGTGCGCGACCTGGTCCGCGGGTTCCCCGAGTTCGACGTCGTCATCGGCGGCCACACCCACGAATTCGTCCCCGGCCTCGCCGTCGGCGGCACGCTCTACGCCCAGGCCGGCTACCACGGCGCCGCGCTCGGCCGGGTCGACCTCGTCTACGACACGGTCGCGCGCCGGGTCGTCCGCAAGGAAGGCCGGCTCATCCCCGTGCAGGAGGAAACGCCGGAAGACCCCGAGCTCCGGCGGCTCTTCGGCCCCGTCGTCGAGCAGGCCCGCGCCCGGCTCGACCGCCGCGTCGGCTCGCTGGCCGCGCCGGTCGGACCCCGCGACGGACCGCCGGGCCAGTCCGGCGTCGAGCGACTGCTCCGCGGCGCCATCGCCGAGGCGGTCGGAGCGGAGGTCGTCGTCCACGGGGCGCTCTCGAGCGCCGCGCTCCCCGCCGGCCCCGTGACCGAGCGCGACCTCTGGCGGCTCGTCCCCTACGAGAACCGGATCGGCGTCGCCTACCTCACCGCGGGCGAGCTGCGCGAGATCCTCGAGGAAGTCCTCGCCCGCTCCGACGAACGGACGGCCATGGGCATCGGCGGCCTGCGCGCCACCCTCCGCCCCGGCGCCGCGGCCGGCCGCCGGGTGCGCGCGCTGCGCCTGCCCGACGGCAGCGCCGCCCATCCGCGACGCCGGTTCCGCGTCGCGTTCAACAGCTTCACCCTCGCCTCCGCCGGCGGGCGCTACCCGCGGCTCCGCCAGCTTGCGCTCCGCCCCGAAGCGCGCTTCGAGCTCACCGCGATCGAGACGCGCGATGCCCTGCGCGCCTACCTCGCGCGCCACCCGGACGCCGACTTCGGAAGCCCGCCCACCGACGGCTTCTTCGAGGAACCCTAGAGCTCACCGCCCACGGCCAACCGCCAACCGCCAACGGCTCACTCATCGTCCAGCTCGTCCTCCAAATCGTCCCCGTCGCCTCCGACCCAGAAGTCCGTCCCCGGTCCCCGCACGCGCTCGAGCACGAAGTGAACCCGGGCGATCGGAACCTCGACCGAAATCCGGGTCGCCACCCGGCGCGGATCCCTGGACGTCCAGATCCACATCCGCCCCGAGCGCACGAAGATCCCGTCGAATTCGGCCTGCGGTTCGGCGCGAAGGCTCGGCACGCGCCCGTACCGCGGAAGCCGGACGCGCTCGATCTCCTCGGCCACGACGACGAGGTCGTAGATCTTGTCGTCCGCCATGACGCGGAAAGGCACGCGCTCCCCAGGCGTGAGGCCCGTGCGGCGCACGTAGAAGAGCAGCGAGGGAATGCACCGCGTGTCGGGCGTGATCTCGAGCGTGCGCTCCCGGTCCCGTCGTCGGTCGTGCCAGCGCGCCGTGCCCGCCTCCCAGTCGAAGGTCGTCACCTCGTCGTGCCGCGAACGCCCCTCGCTGATGTCCTTCACGAAGCGCACGGGGAGAAACGTCTCGGGATCGACGTAGCTCTCGATCAGGCTGTCCACCGGGTAGATGGCGGAGAGCACGCGGTTCGTGCGGGTCCGGATGCGCAACCGGATGTGGCGCTGCCCGTCCTCCTCGACCCAGGCCGAGGTGGTCTCCGAAGTGCCGACGCGGATCCGCCCCCAGTAGGCGCGGTAGATCAACCGCTCCCCGACCGGGAACCAGAGTTCCTCCTCGCGCGCGTCGGCCGCCGTGTCCGCCGGCGCCGCCGTCGCGAGGAGCATCCAACCCAATACGCAGGCGAAGAACCGCCGCATCGTCACACCGCTTTTCTCTGCATGCGCGCCGGACGGCCACCCCGGCCCGCGAGCCGGAGCACCAGGAACTCGAGCAGGACTTCCGGCGCGGTTGTGCCCGAGACCATGCGCTCGCGGGTCTCCAGGATCAGCCGCCGCCGGCCTTCGATCTCAGGGGCCGTGAACCGATCCGCCTGCTCGACCAGCCGGCCGGCGCGGTACGGATGGTAGCTCCGCGGGTCCCGCGCGCCCAGCGCGCCCAGCAGCGCCTCGGCCTCGCCCTCCGCCCGCCACTGCGCCTGCCGCCCGCTCATCCGGACCCAGCCGCGGTCGAGGCAGTCGCGAAAGACCGCCAGGTCGCGGAACCGACCCTCCAGGCCGCCCATCAGGACGACCCAGTCGACGCGCTGGAACAGCAGTTGCCGGACCAGCGCCAGGGCAGCCGCCGGGTCCCGCGCCCCCACGGCGTCCGCGAGGTCCCAGCCCTCGGAGACCCGGTGCGGCGAGGCGACCGCCCGCACGTCCGCCGGCGTGACCGTCTTGCGCGCGCCGACGTAGAGCCGCAGCTTCTCGACCTCGGACGCCACGATCCGCGTGTCGGCGCCCACCCGGTCGAGAAAGACGTCCAGCGCCCCCCCCTCGAGCCGCAGCCCCGCTTCCGTGAAGAACGCCTGGGCCTGCGCGCGCGCCGCGCCGATACGCTGGTAGGCCTTCGTCGCGACGGAATACTCCTGGACCTCGCCCGCCTCGCGGCAGGCCCGGACCAGCGCGGAGCGGCCGTCCACCTCCGGCGCCGTGACCAGCAGCCGGTGCCCCTCCGGCAGCCCCCCGCGGATCAGCGCCACCAGCTCGGCGAGCCAGGGCTGCACCGCCTTCGACCCGGTCAGGACCGTGTTCTTCAGGAAATCCACGTTCCGGAACCAGACCGTCTTGCGCCCCCCGAAGAAGCCGACCGTCCGCACCGCCACGAGGCACTGGCGGAGCGCCCGCACCGCCTCCTCGATCGTCGCGGCCTCCCCCGGAACCTCCTCAAGGCCGAAGACACGCTCCTCCTCGGGACACAGCGCAGCGACGATGCGCCGCGCCGCGTCCGAGACCAGGTACTCGTCCGTCCCGTACACGAGATAGACCCTGCGGTCCTTCGGACTCGCCGAACCGCCTCTACGCTGCGGCATTCTGTCCCTCCTGCCTCATGCGCGCAGTTAACCACACCCCACACCGCGGAGCAACCGCCCCGAAACTCGCGCGCCGCGGCGGCCTGGGGTACATTGAGCCGCGAACGAGCGGGAGTAGACCGATGTGCCTTGGGCTGCCGATGCGGATCGTCGAGTTGACCTCGGAAGGCGCGGGGATCGCCGAGATGGACGGGCTCCGCCAGGAGGTCGACCTGAGCCTGATCGAGGACCCCGCCCCGGGCGTCTTCGTCATCGTGCACGCCGGCTTCGCCATCGAGCGGCTCGACACCGCCGAGGCCGAGGCGCGCATCCGCCTCTTCGAGGACCTCGCCGCCTCCACCCCCGAGGCGCCGCCGCCGGCATGACGCGCTACACGGACGCCTTCCGCGAACGCGGCGCGGCCCAGGCGCTGCGCGCGCGGCTCGCGGACGACGCCGCGCGGCTCGACGGCGACTTCCGCGCGATGGAGGTCTGCGGCAGCCACACGATGGCCATCGCCCGCTACGGCCTGCGCGAGCTGCTCCCGCCCCGGCTGCGGCTCGTCAGCGGACCCGGCTGCCCGGTCTGCGTGACCGACCCCGGCTACCTCGACGCGGCGATCGCGCTCGGACGCCAGGGCGCGATCCTCGCCACCTTCGGCGACCTGCTGCACGCGCCGGCCAGCGCCGGCGACCTGGCCGGCGCCCGCGCCGAGGGCGTGGACGTCGAGGTCTGCACCACGCCGCTGGCCGCCCTCGAACTCGCCCGCCGGTATCCCGACCGCGAGGTCGTCTTCCTGGCGATCGGCTTCGAGACGACCGTGGCGCCCGTCGTCTCGCTCGTCCCGCGCGCCCGCGCGGCCGGGCTGCGGAACCTCTCGCTGCTGACCGCCTTCAAGACCATCCCGCCCGCGCTCGAGGCGCTCGTCGCCGAGCCGGATGTCCCGCTCGACGGCCTGCTCTGCCCGGCGCACGTGAGCGCGGTGATCGGGGCCGATGCCTACCGCCCCTTCGCCGAACGCCACGGGCGGCCCTGCGTGATCGCCGGGTTCGAGCCGCTCGACATCCTGCTCGGCCTCCACGGCCTGCTCGCGCAGCGGCTTCGCGGCGAGGCGCGGGTCGAGAACCAGTACGACCGCGTCGTGCGGCCGGGCGGCAACCCGCGCGCCCTCGCCCTGATGCATACGCTGCTCGAGCCGGAGGATGCTCACTGGCGCGGGCTCGGCACGATCCCCGGCAGCGGGCTGCGGCTGCGCGCCGCCTATGCGGACACCGACGCCGCGCGCCGGCACGGCATCGAGGTCCGGCCCGGCCGCCCCCGCCCCGGTTGCCGCTGCGGCGACGTCCTCAAGGGCCGTATCGAGCCCGCCGACTGCCCGCTCTTCGGCCGCGGCTGCTCGCCCGACCGGCCGGTCGGGCCCTGCATGGTCAGCGCGGAGGGAAGCTGCGCCGCCGCCTTCCGGTTCGGGCTGCTCGAACCGGGCGCGAACCGGCGCTGAGCCGCATCCGCTAGGCGGAGGCCTCCGCCAGGCGCGCCATGGCGATTTCCGGGCACGTGAACGGCGAGTCGTAGCGCGTGCAGTTCAGGCAACCGGTGTAGAGCTTGTGCATCAGCGTCTCCTTCGCCACCTCGCGAAACCCGAACCGGCGGAAGAAATCCGGCACGAAGGTCAGCGCCACGATCTGCTCCGGACGCAGGTGCTCGATCCGCTCGATCGCCGCCTCGATCAGCGCCCGCCCCGTGCCCCGTCCGCGCGCCGACTCGGCCACGGCCAGCGACTTGATCTCGACCGACGGATGGCGGGCCGAACCGAGTTCGGGCAGCACGCCCCAGGAAACCACGCCGACGACCTCGCCCTCCGCCGCCGCGACCAGGAACCGGTCGATGTTCTGCAGGATATCGCTCTTCGAACGCGGCACCAGCGTCTCGGGATTCGCGCGGATCAGCGCAAAGACCGCACCCGCGTCCGCAAACGTCGCCTCCCGGATTTCGAACCCCGCGCTCATGCCCCACCCCGCTTTCCAGGCCTTGGAAGCGCGCCCGGCCCTTCCGTCCAGGCCTTGGAAACCGCGCGCCGGGGCACTCTCGCCCCGTTGCCCCCCTATTTCAAGCCCGACCGCCTACTCCCCCTCCCCCTCCCCCTCCCTCCGTCGCGGCGTCGATGAAGGCGAGGTAGTTCTCGATGAGGCGCCGAGGCAGCGCGGGATCGAAGGGACCGGCCGTCGGGGAGAGGATGAAGCGCCGATCAAGCCAGGCCTCGACAGTCGGCGCGTGCGTCAGGGACCAGAGGGCGTACGACTCGAGCAGGGAGGAGTGGTAGAGCGTGTTCACGGGCGAACCCAGATCGAGCATCATCGCGCCGGCCTCCGAGGGGAACTCGGCGCGCTCACGCCGGTACCGCTCGACCTGGGGCGCCAGCGCCGCCGCGAGGACGTTCTCGTCCTCCTCGAGCGGACATCGACGTAGTAGGCGGTCGGGTGGAACGGGAACAGGAGCCAGACCGGCACCCGGTCGGTCGGCTGCCCCGCCATCGCGTGCAGCAGACGGTCCCGTGGATTCATGCAGCGAATGCGATCATGCCCGCCCGCCGCGCGCGGCGCAATGCCGGAGCCGCGCGGTCGCTCCCCGGTACCCCGGGGCTCTCACTCTTTCGGGACCGAGCGGTCGCCGGCGGTGACTCTGCTGGCCATCCTCCCGCCGCGATCTTCAACCTCCGACGGCGGTCAACGCCCGCCGCTACAGGATCGCGGGACGGGGAAGACGCGGAGTGTGGCCCGCCCGGGCATTCGCGTCCATTCGCGGTGTCCGCGCAAGCACTGCTCACCCCCGACCCCTCTTGCGTTCGGGTGATGCGGTTTTCGCTGGAGCAACCGGCAATCCTTGACTACGATGATCCAGAGGGATGGGGGAACCGGCGTTATGCTGACGAGACTGAAGATCAGCGGGTTCAAGAACCTGAAGGATGTGGACGTACGCTTCGGTCCGTTCACATGCATTGCGGGCCCCAATGCCGCGGGAAAGTCCAATCTCTTCGACGCGATACGCTTCCTGAGCCTTCTCGCTCAGAAGACCCTGATGGAAGCCGCCTTGTCGGTTCGAAACGAGACGGCCCGGAACACCGATGTGCGAACGCTCTTCCACCATGAGGGCGGCGTCATTGCCGACCGGATGACGTTCGAAGCCGAGATGATCGTTCCCCAGCAGGCGGATGACGACCTCGGTCAGCATGCGCGAGCGACGGCGAACTATCTGCGCTACACCTTGGCCCTTCGATACCGGGAACCCGAAGACGGCCTCTCCAGCCCCCGCGGCCCGCTCGAGATCGAAAGGGAGGAACTCGTCCATATTCGAAGCGGTCGCGCAGCTCAGCGTCTGCTCTTTCCGCATACGCCACGATGGCGAAACAGCGCGCTCTCCATAAGACACCGAACCCCTCCGTTCATATCCACCTCCGTCGAGGACGGGCGACGCATCATCAAACTGCATCAGGACGGCGGAAGCAGCGGCCGCGCGCTCAGTAATCCCGCGACACAGCCGCGAACCGTCCTGTCCGTGGCCCGCGCCTCGGAGTCCCCTACGGTGCTGTGCGCCAAGCGGGAGATGGAGTCGTGGATGCTCCTGCAGCTTGAGCCGGCAGCCCTGCGGGAGCCCGACCCCATCAATGCCCCTTTTCATCTGGCCGCCGATGGGGCCCACCTTCCGGCCACGCTCTTCCGCCTGGCGAACTCCAGGACCGATGACGGGACCGCCGCTTCACGCAGCCCGGATCCCGACGCCATCTATTGCAGGGTGGCGAACCGGCTCAAGAACCTGATTGACGATGTCGAGTCGGTCTTCGTCGACCGAGACGACAAGCGCGAGCTTCTCACGCTTCACGTGACGGGAAAGGACGGCACGGCGTACCCGGCACGATCGCTCTCGGATGGAACCCTGCGCTTCCTGGCGCTTGTTGTTCTCGAGATGGACCCGCGGAATCGCGGCCTCATCTGTCTGGAGGAGCCGGAGAACGGCATCCATCCGGAGCGTATCCCCGCAATGCTGTCCCTTCTCCAGGATATCTCCACGGACCCGGAGGAGGCTGTGGACCACACGAATCCGTTGAGCCAGGTGCTCATCAATACGCACTCTCCGGCCGTGGTTCTCGAAGCGCCTGACGATAGCCTGCTGATGATCGAGTCGCGGGCCGAGATAAGGAATCGCGTGACGCTGCGAAACACGCGCTTCACCCATCTTTCGGAGACATGGCGCTCTCGCGCCACCCCACAGGAGACGCCGACAGCCAAAGGAAAACTGCTCGCGTATCTCAACCCGGTACCGGGGCAGGACTCCCACCTGGACCCCTACTACGCCCGAGTCGGCCGTGCCACCCTGGCTGCGGGGCGTGTGAAACGAGCCCGGGTCGTCGATCGGGTCGATCTCCAGATGCGGATACCCCACGTCGCTGAGTAGCGCATGCCTCCGACGGACTGCGTATTGCTTTCGGACGGGCCTTCAGATCAGGCGCTCATACCGATCCTGCGCTGGGTACTGGGCCAAACCGCACCTCATCGCGGATTCGTCATTGAGTGGGCGGATATCCGTCGCTGTCGAATCCCTCGCGGTGACCTGGCCGGCCGCATTCGCTGGACGCTCGATCAATACCCCTCGGAAATCCTTTTCGTTCACCGAGACGCGGAGGGGCAGGATCCGGAGCTGCGCTACCGGGAAATCCGTGACGCGATGCGGCGGATCCGAGACGAGTTCGGTCGCCTGCATCACGTGTGCGTTGTGCCGGTCCGGATGCAGGAAGCCTGGTTGCTCCTGGACGAATCTGCTATCCGACGCGCATCCGGCAACCCTCGCGGGCGCATGCCCATCGACTTGCCCCGCCTGCAGCGCATCGAAGACCTCCCGAGACCCAAGGACGACCTGTACCGATTGCTGAAAACTGCGAGTGGCCTGACCGGTCGAAGGCTGAAGAAGTTCCGGCCGGAAGAAGCCGCTATGACCGTATCGGACCATGTTCGCGACTTCTCGCCGCTGCGTGCTCTCCCCGCGTTTCACCGGCTGGAAGCGGACATCTCCTGCATCACGCGAGAGCTCGCCGCTGCCCGGCCCGCTTGAGCAGAACCGCTGCGTTTCACTCCTTCGTCTTCTTCAGCAGCGCATCGCGATCGTAGGCGTGAAAAGGCGGCTTCCCGTTCAGGAGACTGTCCACCGCCTTCTGCGACGAGGGGGGCAACGTGCGCTCGAAGGGAAACCGATGCATGGCCATGAGGTAGTCGTCCATCCAGGCCTCCACGAAACGGCCAATATGCGCGATGCCCTCGGGACTGCAGTTCTCGATCGTATCCCCCGCGGTATGCCCCTGGCCGTCCGCGAACCCGCACCGGTTGAACGATAAGCTCGGAATACCAAGGAAGTTGAAGTAGCGGTTGTCGGACGAGTACACCTTGTCTTCCTGGATGCCAATCGGGTAGCGCTTCCGGTTGGACAGGAATCGCACGGACGCGGCGATGTCGGCGGGGCCGAGAACCAGGGCATTGCTTCGGCCAAGGTACATGCCGAGCATGTCCAGGTTAACCACGAAGCGGATGCGCTCCAGTTCCGTGCGCTTCGCCCTGGCCCTGGGCGAGCGGGACTTTCGGGCCCTGTCATGCGCATCCTGCAACTGCTTGACGTAGCCCTTGGATCCCCATAGCCCCATTTCCTCGCCGCCGAAGGCGCAGAAACGCAGATGGTATTTGGAGCCCTTCTCGCGATAGACGCGCGCCAGCTCGAGGATGGCCGCGGTTCCGCCGCCGTTGTCGAATGCACCGGGCCCGATCCAGACCGAGTCATAGTGGGCGCAGACGATGATGACGTCGTCGCTCACCCCTGTTCCCGCAAGATCGGCAATGACATTCCGGCCCACGCGCCATCCCTCCCCGATGGTTCGGGAACGGATCGTCAGCTCTTCCGGCAGATCGTCAAGCAGGGCCATTCCGTCGGTGTAGGTCAGGCATACGGAGGGGATCGTACCGATCTCCCTTTCCAGGTCCGGCCGCCAGGGCGGCGCCACGTGCATCTGGCTGTGCGCGGACTGGATCGAAACCAGGCCCGCGGGCTTGAGCTTGAGGAATTCCTCGTAGACGGCCCGGTTGAAGTTGTTGAAGGTGACGACGATCCGGCCGGTGATGCGCGCATCCAGGTAAGCCTCGTGCGCATCCTCCAGGAATACAGCCTTGCCGCG
>PWTM01000204.1 GCA_003563855.1 PVC group bacterium
AGGGGACCGTGAAGCCTCGGGTCATTTGGCCCTCTCGCCTGTTGCGCGTTTAGCGGCGAATCGCGGCTGCCCCGGACAGCGTCGACGCGGAGGCTGACCATGCCCGACATGCTCGAACGGGCATCCCGGTGGCTGCAAGCAAAGCGCCGGCAGCACCTGACGCGGCCGGTGGTGTATCGCCGGGGCGAGCCGGCGGAACCGATCCGGCTGAAGCGCCATGCGTTCGAGCTGATGCTGCAGCGGCACCACAGCGAGCACATGATGCTCGACTTGGCGATCGACGGGGAGCCGCCGCGCCGGGTGCTGCTCAAGGACATCCAGCACCACCCGCTGACCGGCGCGGTGATGCACGTCGATTTCCACGAGGTGGCGATGGACGAGCGGCTGCGCGTCGCGATACCGATCGAGCTGGTCGGCGAGCCCGAGGGGGTGCGGAACCAGGGCGGCATCCTGGACCACCTGCTTCGCGAAGTCGAGGTCGAGTGCCTGCCGAACGACCTGATGGAGCAGATCGATGTGGACGTCAGCGCCCTCACGATCGGCGATTCGCTGGCGGTGTCCTCGATCCAGCTCGACGCCGACCGTTACGAGATCGTGACGGACGGCGACGTGCTGATCGCCGCGGTCTCGGCGCCGCGCACGGAGGAAGAAGAGGAAACCGCGGAAGAGGGTGCGGAAGGCGCGGAGGAACCGGAGCTGGTCAAGGGCGAAACGGAGGAGAAGGCGGAGGAATAGCGCGGGCACGTGGTCGCGAGTCTTCCTGGTCGTCCTCGTCCTTCGTCCTCGATCGATCGCGAAGGGAGGCGAGGACGAGAACGGCGCGGAGTATTTCACGCAACTTCGGGTGATGGCGCCGGGTCGGTTCCCGGGCGGGGCGGATGACGATGGAGCGGCCGCGGGTGACCATGCTGGTGGGGCTCGGAAATCCGGGCCGGGCCTATGCGCGGACGCGGCACAACGTGGGGTTCGCGGTCGTCGATCGGCTGGCGGCGGAACGTGGAGGGGCCTGGCGCCGGCGCTGGGGCGCTGCGGCGCGGGTCTGCGAGTTGCCGTGCGCCGAGGGCCGCGAGCTTCTGCTGGTGAAGCCGGTGACGTTTATGAATCGCAGCGGCGACGCGGTCGGGCCGCTGGCGCGAAAACGGGGCATCGACCCCGGGGCGGTGGTTCTGGTATACGATGATTTTGACCTTCCGCTCGGCCGGATACGGGTTCGCGCGGGAGGCAGCGCGGGCGGGCACCGCGGGGTGCAGTCGGTGCTGGACCGGCTCGGCACGCGGGACGTGCCGCGGATCCGGGTCGGGATCGGGCGCGGCGCGCGGGGTCGCGAGGCGGTCGATCACGTGCTGAGCCGGTTCGAGCCGGCGGAACGGGCGGCGGCGGAGGCGGCCGTGCAGACGGCGGCCGAGGCGGCGCTGTGCATGGCGGAGGAAGGCGTAGAGACGGCGATGAACCGGTTCAACCGGGCCGCGCGGGAGCAACAGGAGCAGGAGGAGACGTGAAGCTTTACGAAGGCATGGTGGTGTTTCCGGAGCCGCTGAAGGAAGAGGCGCTCGACGAAGCGGTCGGGCGGTTCAAGGCGGAGGTCGAGAAGCTGGGCGGGGCGGTCGAGAGCGTGACGCGCCTGGGCAAACGGTCGTTCGCGCGCCCGTTGCGCAAGCAGCGCGCCGGGCACTACGCGGTCATCGCGTTCCGGCTCGACGGCGGGCAGGTGCAGCCGCTGCGCGCGCGGCTCCGGCTGATGCCGGAGGTTTTCCGCGCGCAGATCACGCGGGCCGCGACGCCGCCGCCGGCCGACGCTTCGGGCGCGGAGAAGGAGGAGAAGACCGATGACGTCGCTTAACCGTGTATTCCTGGCGGGCAACCTGACCCGCGACCCGGAAGTCCGCTACCTGCCTTCGGGCGACCCGGTGGCGGACCTGCGCATGGCGATCAACCGCCGGTACCGGACCAAGCAGGGGGAGGACCGCGAGGAGACGGTGTTCGTCGCGGTCGCGGCATTCGCGCGCCAGGCCGAGACGTGCGGCCAGTACCTGCGCAAGGGCTCGCCGATCCTCGTCGAGGGGCGGCTGCGCCTCGAGCAGTGGGAACGCGACGGGCAGAAGCAGAGCCGCCTGAGCGTCGTGGCCGAACGCGTGCATTTTCTCGGACCGCCGCGCGGGGGTTCGGGGCCGCAGGAGTACGGCGACGCCCCGTCGGGCGCGCGGCGCGAGCCGCCGCGCCCGGCCCGCGAGACGACGCCGCCGCGGGACGAGGGGCCGGCGCGGGATGCGGCGCCGGCGGACGACCTGGAAGACGAGGACAACATTCCGTTCTAGCACGGAGCGGGCAACCACGGACGGGGGAACAGGCCGATGGCCATGCGACGACGACGGGACAGGATGCAACCGCCGAAGCGGGGCGCCCGCTACCTGGCGGGAGTGACGCAGATCGACCACAAGGACCATGAGCTGCTGCGCAAGTTCATGACGGAGCGGGGCAAGGTCATGCCGCGCCGCCTCAGCGGCACGACGGCAAAGCAGCAGCGGCAGTTGCGCCGCGCGATCGGCCGCGCGCGGGTGATGGGATTGCTCGCCTGAGCGCGCGCGGGCGACCTGCGGGAGGAAGCGACGAATGGCGACGGAAGTGATCCTGTTGAAGGAAGTGCCCGGGCTGGGAGCCGAGGGCGACCTGGCGCGCGTGGCGGACGGCTATGCGCGCAACTACCTGGTGCCCCAGGGCCTGGCCGCCGAGGCCACGGCCGCCGCCCGGCGGCGGGTCGAGAAGCTCAAGCGGGCGCGGGCCGAACGCGAGGAAGCCGAACGGGCGGAAGCGCAGGTGCTCGCGGATACGCTGGAGAAGAACGGTTGCACGATCTCGGTAAAGGCCGGCGAGGACGGAAAGCTCTACGGCGCGGTTACGGCCGCGCATATCGCCGAGGCCCTGGAGAAACAGGGCACCGCGGTCGACCGCCACCGCATCGAGCTCGACGAACCGCTGCGCGAACTCGGCGTCTTCACCGTGCCCGTTCGGCTGCACGCAGAGGTCGCGGCTTCGCTGAAGATCTGGGTCGTCGAGGAGTAGCGCGCCGTGGCCCCGAGCGTGGACGGGCCGGTACGACCGGCGACCGTTGCGGCGGCGCCGTCCGCGCGGGTTCCGCCCTACAGCGAGGAGGCCGAACGCGGCGTGCTCGGCTCCGCGCTCCAGGACGCGGGCCGCGTGATCGACCTCTGTCTCGCGCGGGGACTCGGGGGCGAGGCGTTCTACCTGGCGCCGCACCGGCGCCTCTTCGAGGCCATGCGGGGCATGGTCGAGGAACAGCGCCCGGTGGACCTGCTCACCGTCGGCCAGCGCCTGCAGGACCTCGGCGATCTCGAGGCCTGCGGTGGGCGCGAGTACCTGGAGACGCTGCTCGACAGCACGCCGACCGCGGCGCACGCCGAGTACTACATCGAGCTGGTCGAGTCCAAGCACCTGCTCCGCTCGATCATCGATCGTTCGCGCGCGGCGATCGACGCCTGCTACGCCGGGGAGGAGGATTCGCGCGAGATCCTGAACCGCGCCGAAGAGGCCATCCTCTCGGTCGGCGAACGCTACGCGCCGGAAATCCCGCGCTGGGGCGACCTGGTGCGCGGCGCGATGGCGCGCATCGAGCACGTGCTGCAGAACCCGGGCCAACTGGCCGGGCTGAGCACGGGCTACCGGAGCCTGGACGCGGTGCTCTGGGGCATGCAGCCCTCGAACATGATCATCCTGGCGGCGCGCCCCTCGATGGGGAAGACCTCGCTGGGAATGAACATCGTCGAACACGTGGCCACGGGCGGCAACGTGGCCACGGGGCAGGGCGACCGGACGCCGCACGCCGTCGGCGTCTTCAGCCTCGAGATGTCGCGCGAGGACCTGGTCCGGCGCATGGTCTTCAGCCGCGCGCGCGTACCGATGCAGAGCCTCCAGAACGGCTACCTGAGCCGCAAACAGCACGGCGACCTCGCCCAGGCCGCCGACGCGCTGATGAAGGCCCCGATCTACCTCGACGATACGGCCGGACTGTCCGCGCCGGAGCTCCGCGCGCGCGCGCGCCGCATGCGGAAGAGCGCCGATATCCGGCTGCTGGTCGTCGACTACCTGCAGATGCTCAGCTACCCGGCGCTGGCCCGCGAGGGCCGGCAGCGCGAGGTCTCGGCAATCTCCGCTTCGCTCAAGGCGATGGCCAAGGAGCTCGGCATCCCCGTCCTCGTGCTCAGCCAGCTCAGCCGCGCGCCGGAGACGCGCGACAAGAGCGCGATTCCCAAGCTCTCGGACCTGCGCGACTCGGGCTCGATCGAGCAGGACGCCGACGTGGTCTGCCTGCTGCGGCGGCCGTGCCGCAACAAGCACGACCCGCACTTCGAAGACAAGACGCTCGCCATTGTGGACGTGGCCAAGCACCGCAACGGCCCGGTACGGCAGATCGACATGAATTTCGAAGAGGAGTTCACGCGGTTCGAGGACCGGGCGCACGGTCCGGTGGACGCGGATGCGTTCGGCGAGGACAGCCCGGGAGGATTCGACGAATGAGGCGCCGGGGGTCTTGCTGGCGCGCGCTCGCCGCCGCCGCACTGGCGGCCTTCGCCGCGGACGGGGCCACGGTGCGCGAGGTCCGCATCGAGAACCGCGGGGCGGTTCCGGCGGACACGTCCGCCGTCCGCGTCCTGGTCTCCGTCCGCGCGGGCGACCCGTTCGAGGCCGCGCAGGTGGCGCGCGACGTGCAGCGCCTGCGCGAATCGGAGCGCTACGCGCTCGTGGACGCCGAAGTCGTGCCGGTGGGCGAAGACGTGATCCTCGTCTACGGCGTCACCGCCAAGCCGCGCCTGGCGCGGCTGCGGGTCTACGGCGCGGAGCGCTTCAGCCTCTCCCGTCTGCGCGAGCTGCTCGACCTCGACATCGGCGCCATGGTCGACGAGGGCGACCTGGCCGCGGCGGCGGGCCGGGTCCGCAACGCCTACCTGCGCACCGGCTACCCCGACGTGGCCGTCGAGGTCGAGATGGAGCTCGACGAGGACGCCGGGACCGCGGACGTTCAGGTGTACGTCACCGAGGGCCCGCGCGGCCGGGTGCGGCGGATCGCCTTCGAGGGAAACCGGGCGATCCCGGACGCGGAGCTGCGCCGGGGCCTTCTCCAGCGGCGCTATCGCTGGTACGTGCCGTGGCACTGGTTCGGGCGGACGGGACGGCTGGACGAGACGCTGCTGGCCGAAGACCGGTTCACGGTGCGGACACGCTACCTGGACGAGGGCTACCTCGATGCGCGCGTCGGCGAGCCGCGGCCGGAACCGGATGCGCGGGGCCGGATCCGCGTCGTGCTTCCGGTCGAGGAGGGGGAACGCTACACGCTGGGGCAGGTCGCGGTCGAGGGCGTGGCGGCCTATCCGCGGGAGGAGGTGCGCGCGGTCGTCGGGCTCGAACCCGGCGGGATCGCTTCGCGCCGGGAGATCGAGCGGGCGGCGGAGGCGATCATGGCCTTCTACGGCGACCGCGGGCACCTGGGCACGGGTGTGCAGCCCATGCTCGTTCCCTCGGAGCCCGGCGTGGTCGACGCGATCTTCCGGGTCGAGGAGCGTCCGCGGGCCCGCATCCGGGACGTGCGGGTCGCCGGCAACGTGGTGACGCGCGATCGGGTCATCCGCCGCGAGCTGCTCATCCGCCCGGGCGACGATTACCACCGCGGCCGCATCCGGGCGAGCGAGAGCCGGCTGCTGAACCTCGGGTTCTTCTCCGCGGCGCAGGCGCTGATCGAGCCTTCGCCCGAGCCCGGCGCCTACGATCTCGTGTTCGAGGTCGAGGAGGCGCAGGTCGGCCAGGCCTCCGTCGGGCTCGGGTTCTCGAGCATCGACCAGATCACCGGCTTCCTGGAGGTGTCGCACGGGAACTTCGACCTTACGGCCTGGCCCCCCGTGGGCGGTGGGCAGAAGGTGCGTTTCCGGCTGGCGGCGGGGACGCGCCGCACCGACGCCGAACTCTCGTTCACCGAACCCTACTTTCTCGGGCGGCGGCTCTCGCTGGGCGTCGACCTCCACCACCGCGAACTGCAGTTCCTGAGCCGCTACTATGATCAGCGGGAGACCGGCGGGCGGGTGGCCCTGACGCGGCCGATCGGCCCCTTCAGCCGCGCCACCATCGCCTACGGGCTGGACCGCTACAACATCTTCAACCTGGCGGACGATGCCGGCGCGATCCTGCGCGAGGAGGAAGGCGTGCGGTTCAAGAGCGCGACGACGCTGACCGTCAGCCGCGACACGCGCGACCGGCCCCTGATTCCGACCCGTGGCCACCGGCTGAGCCTCTCCACGAGCGTCGCGGGCAGCGTGCTCGGCGGCGATACCGATATCTACAGGATCGACGCGCGGGCCGTGCAGTACGTGCCCCTCTGGTTTGGACATGTGCTTTCGTTCCGGGCCGAGAGCGGCGTGGTCGACACCCACAGCGGCGCGGCGCGCGTGCCGCTCTTCGACCGCTACTTCCTCGGCGGGGCCTACACGCTCCGCGCCTTCGACTTCCGCGACGTGGGCCCGCGGGACGAAGACGAGCGGTCGATCGGGGGGCGCACGATGGCCTTCGGGGCCGTCGAGTACACCGTCCCGGTGATCGACGGGGTGCGCCTGGCGGCCTTCCTGGACGCGGGTATGGTCTGGGAGGACGCCTATCGCATCGACCGCGGACTCAACTCGGGGTACGGTCTCGGGGTCCGCTTCGATATCCCGATGCTTCCGCTCCGGTTCGACTACGCGTGGCCCTGGCAGGCGGACCCGGAAAACGATCGGCCGTCGGGGCGGTTCAGCTTCTCGATCGGGCATGGATTCTAGCGTGGGCGGCGACGCGTCGCCGCCCGGAACGGGGCACAGAGACAGGAGAACGACAATGAGCGGACGATGGAGAGTGGGAACGGTTGCGGCGCTGGCGCTCGCGGCAGCGGTCGCGTCGCCGGCCGGGGCGCAGGAACGCCGCGGCGGCATCGCCTTCGTGAACATGGACCGCGTCTTCACGGAATTCCACAAGACGCAGGTCGCCGACGCCCAGTTGCGGGCGCAGGCGGAGGAATTCAGCCAAGAACGGCGGCAGATGATCGAGGAAATCCAGGCCGCGCAGGAGACGTTCAATACCCTGCGCGAGGAGTCGCAGGACGTCGCCCTGAGCGAGGACGCGCGGGAACGCCGGCGCAGGGAGGCCGAGGAGAAACTGCTGGAGATCCGCGAGATCGAAAGTCGCATCGAGCGTTTCGACGAGCTGCGGTCGAAGCAACTCGAGGACCAGGGCCGCCGCATGCGGCGCGGACTGGTCGAGGAGATTCGCGACACGATCCGGGCCTACGCGCGAAGGCACCAGTTCGAGGCGGTACTCGATGCGTCGGGCCAGAGCCTCAACGGGATCGAGATCGCGCTCTACGTGGATCCCCGCGTGGATATCACGGAGGCGCTTCTCGAGATTCTGAACGAGGACGCGCCCTGACGCGCGGCGCGGACCGGCGGACGAGGATGGTGGTGCGGATGCGGACGGACGGGGTTCCGATGCGGGTCCGGGCGGGCGGCGTTGTGCTGGCCGCGTCGCTCGCGGCGCTGGCGTCCGTCCCGGCAGGCGCCGCGCAGCCGGTGCGGATCGACGGGTTTGCCGCCCGGGTCAATGCGCGGGTCATCACCGTCGGCGATGTGCGCCGTGAGATGGCGCCGGCAGCCCACCGTCTCCGGCTGCGCTACAGCGGGGCGGCGCTGGAAGCGCGGCTCGAGCAGGCCTACGACCGGGCGCTGCAGGACCTGATCGAGCGGTTCCTCCTCGCGGCCGAGTTCGACCGGCGCGAGCTGACGCTGCCCGAACGCGCGGTGGATGCCGAGATCGGCCGGCTGGCCGCCGAGCTTTTCGAGGGCAGCCGCGGCGCGCTCCTCGAGGCCTTGGCGGCCGAGGGCATGACGATCGATCAGCTCCGGGACCAGACGCGGGAGGAGCTGAAGGCGCGCCTGCTCTTTCACCAGGAGGTCATGCGCCGTGCCGTGGTGCCCCCCGGCGATGTGCGCGCCGCCTACACGGCGCGCGCCGGTGACTGGGAGCAGCCGGCACGGGTGCGGCTTCGTGCGATGGAGTTTGCGGGCGGCGAAGCCGGGGAACGCCTCGCGCGCGCCGCCGACGCCATCGCGCGCCTGGAGGCGGGTGAATCCTTCGCCGAGGTCGCCCGCGAGATCTCCGACGGCCGCCACGCGGAGCGGGGCGGCGACTGGGGCTGGATGCCGCTCGCGGACCTGCACGAGACGCTGCGCGAGGCCATCGCGCCCGCCGCGGTGGGCGAAACCGCGGGCCCGGTAGCGCTGGCGGACCGCGTCTTCCTGCTGCGCGTCCGGGCGCGCGAGGAGGCCGGCGTGCGGACGCTGCGGGAGGCGTATCCGGAACTGGCGGCGGCAGTCCAGGAGGCCGAGGCGGAGCGGCTGCGCGAGGAGCTGCACCAGCGCCTGGAGCGGCGCCACGTGGTGCAGGTGATCGGAGATGAGGCGAGATAGGTCCGGCGCCGCCGCCCGGCCGCTGCGGCTTGCGGTGACGCTTGGCGACGCGAACGGGATCGGACCCGAGATCGTGGTCCGCGGGCTGGCGGCGGCACGGGGCGGCGGGGTCCGGTGGATCGCCGTCGGGAGCTGCGCGCTGGCCGCCCGGGCGGCCCGCGCCTTCGAAACGCCGACACTTCCGGAGTGGGCGCCCGGGCTCGGGAACCCGCGCGCGCGGGTCTCGCTCTGGGATCCGGGCGGTGCGCCTTCGCCCCGGGTCCGGCCGGGCCGGGTTGCGGCGGACGCCGGACGGGCCTCGGCTCGCTGGGTGGAGGCGGCGGCCGACGCCTGTCGCTCCGGCGCGCTCGACGGCGTCGTGACCGCGCCCATCTGCAAGGAAAGCTGGGCCCGCGCCGGCGTTCCCTATCCGGGCCACACGGAACTGCTGGCCGCGCGGGCCGGGCGCCGCCGCTTCGCGATGCTCCTGATGGGAGGCGGGCTGCGCGTGGTCCTCGCGACGCGCCATCTGCCCCTGCGCGAGGTCCCCGACCGTCTCGACCGCCGGAAACTCGCGGCAACGATCCGGTTGGCCTGGGAATCGCTGGACTGGCTCGGCTGCGCCGGGGGGGCGGTGGCCGTCTGCGGACTCAACCCGCACGCCGGGGACGGGGGGCTGCTGGGCGACGAGGAGCGGCGGATCATCGCCCCGGCCATCGCCGCCGCGCGCCGCGCCGGCGCCCGGGTCGTGGGCCCGGTGCCGGGCGACATCGCCTTCCATCAGGCCGCCGCCGGGGCCTATGCCGCGGTTGTGGCGATGTACCACGACCAGGGATTGGCGCCGCTGAAACTGGCCGCCTTCGAAACGGGCGTCAACCTGACGCTCGGGCTGCCCTGGGTGCGCACCTCGCCGGACCACGGGACGGCCTTCGACCGCGCCTGGCGCGGCGACGCCGATCCGCGCAGCCTCCAGGCCGCGCTCGACTGGGCGGTCCGCCTCGCCCGCCGGAAGAACCCGTGGCGATGATCGCCGAGGATACGCCGGCCGGCCTGCGCGCGATGCTGGCCGAACGCGGCATCGTGCCGCGCCGCTCGATGGGGCAGAACTTCCTCATCGACGGGAATATCCTCCGCATCATCCTCGAGGCGGCGGATCCCGCACCCGGCGAGGCCGTACTCGAAATCGGGCCCGGCGCCGGCATCCTTACGCAGGCCCTGCTCGCGCGGGGCTGCCGCCTGCTGGCCGTCGAGAAGGACCGGCGGCTCGCCGACTGGTTACGGACGCGGTTCGCCGGCGTTTCCGGGCTTACGCTGATCGAGGGCGATGCGCTGGACCTCGACCCGGCGGAGCTCGCGCGACGCGGGATACAGAAGGTCGTCTCCAACCTTCCCTACGGATCCGGCACGCGGATCCTTGTGCGGCTGCTCTTCGCGCCGACGCCGCCCACGAAGATGGTGCTGCTGCTGCAGTCCGAGGTCGCCGGCCGCCTCGCGGCCGGCCCCGGCGACGCGGCCTACGGGCTGCTGTCCGTGTGGGCGCGCTGGCGGTACGAACCGGTCCTGCTGCGGCGCATCGGGCCCCGCTGCTTCCTCCCGCCGCCGGAGGTCGAGTCCGCGCTGGTTCGTCTGAGTCGCCGGACCGAAGGCGAAGGGGAACCGGTCGATGTGGAGCACTTCCGCGCCCTGACCCGCTGGGCCTTCGGCCAGCGGCGCAAGCAGATGCAGACACTGCTTCGCCGCATGCCCGCGGCGCTCGGCGGCCGGAGCGGAAAGAGCGCGGCCGCGCTCGAAGCCGCCGGCATCGCCCCGGCCTCCCGCCCCGAAGACGTCGGCGTCGGTCAGTGGATCCGCCTCTCGAACCGACTGAGTAACGACTCAGGTACCCGCCCGAAGCGGGCGGGCACCTAAGTGTTGGCCTGCCCCGACTTCGGCGACTGTGATGGATCCCATCGTCCACCGTAGTCCTCGGCGTAGTCGTCGACCGAGAAGAAGACGCCACGAAAACCGGGGCCCCCCCGCCCCCGGGAACGCCACGCTCCAGCGTGGCACAGTCATGGTTCGCGAGGAACTCGTCGACCGCTCTCGCCTGCCGCGCCGAAGCGCGTAGGCGGGTCGTCCCCTCTCGTCGTCCCCGCGCGCGGGGCTGTCGCCCGGTTCCTTGTCGCGGCCGGTTCTTGCGGGTGTCCTTCGGGCGACGATAGGGGGCGACGATAGCGGCGGACGATTGGAGTTCGTACTCGTCGCGCGCTCGTCCCCGGGCACGCTACGGGGAGCAGCGGTCCCGTAGGTCCCGCTTTCGCCCCCGCCAAGCACCCGTCACCTCGCCAACCGAAAGCGGCGTCCCTCCTTCGCGCTGCGCTTGCTACGGAGGGCAGGCTGCCGGGCTTCGCCCTCTGCCGCCGCACTCCATATCGCGTCACCCTTGCGGCAGCGTAAGAGCCAGTCGCAGAAGCGAAGGGAGTGGAAGCCAGCCCCCCGGGAACGCCACGCTCCAGCGTGGCACAGTCATGGTTCTCAGTGCCAGTACGGCGCACATACCTCGCCTACAAGACCCTGGCAGTGCCAGGCAGGCACTATAATTCCAGGTCAAGAAGAGGAGATTCATAAGCTGAACTTATTCCGCTCAAACCAGTTGTGAACAGTTCACTCTTCCTTGGCACGGACTATGCTCATAAAGCTGGCAGGAACAGATTTCCGGCACAGGGGTGTCGGAAGGAAGGGAAAGGAGACGAGCAATGGCATGGAATGAATGGACGGGCTGGGGGGGTGACCCCTGGACGGAGCTGCGGCGGTTGCAGCGGGACATGGACCGGCTCTTCACCGGGATGGTGGAGGGCGGGGACGAGTTTCCCGCGGTGAACGTCTGGAGCGACCGCGACGAGATCGTCGTGGCGGCTGAGCTGCCGGGCCTGGACCCGAAGACGGTCGACGTCTCGGTTCACGGCGAGCAGCTCACGATTCAAGGCGAGCGCGCGGCGGAGCCGGATTCGGGCGAGGTGGTCTGCCACCGGTGCGAGCGGTGGACCGGTCGGTTCGCCCGCACGTTGCGCCTGCCTTACGAGGTGGAGCGCGACAAGGTCAAGGCCCAGTACCGGCTTGGGGTGCTGACGGTCACGCTCCCGCGCGCGGCGGAGAGCCGTCCGCGGCAGATTCGGATCGAAACCGAAGGCTGAAAAGGGAGGAAGGAGCAATGACGGAGAAGAAGAAAAACGTGGCGGTCGAGAAACGGCCCCAGGGCGGCAACTTGGAGTTGGCGCAGGACCAGCCGGTGTTCGTGCCGGCGACCGACATCTACGAGCGCGAGGACGCGGTCCTCGTGGCCTGCGACATGCCGGGGGTGGACCAGTCCCAGGTCGACGTGACGCTGGAGAACGACGTGCTGACCATCACCGGCGTCCAGGCGGGCGGCGACCCGGAAGGCAAGGAGTGCCTGCACCGGGGCTACCGCACGGGCGTCTGGCGTCGCACGTTCACGCTCACGGCCGACGTCGATCACGGCAAGATCCAGGCGCGGATCGCCAACGGCGTGCTCAAGGTGCTGCTGCCCAAGGCGGAGCAGGCCCGGCCCCGACGGATCGAGGTCGAGGCGGGCGAGTGACGGGACGACGGGGTTTCGGGCAGTTCCAGCGGACGGTCCCGCTGCCGTGCGAGGTCCGGCCCGACGCGGTGAAGGCGCGCTTCAAGAAAGGCGTGCTGTACATCACGCTGCCGAAGACCGATCCGGCGAAGGAAAGCCGGCGGCGGATCGCCATCGAAGCCGGCTGACCGCGAAACCGCAAAGTCACAGGGCGGGGGAAGAACCCCCGCCCTGCCATTTCCAAGGCCTGGTGCAGGCCGTAGGAGAAAGCTGAAACGCTGAAAGGGGAAGGCCGGAGGCCCTCGTGATCCGTAGTCGTCGGCGTAGCTTGCCCGCCGTAGCCCGGAGGGCGAAGGCAGGTCGTCGACCGGAAAGGGACGACTACGCCGACGACTACGGCAGACGACGGCCCCCTTCCGGTCGTAATCCGTAGTCGTCGCCGTAGTCGTCAACCGGGAAGACACAGGAAAGACCGGGGGCGACGAGAGCGGGCGACGAGTCGGCAGGGGGAACCGGAGAGGTTCGGGCGCGTCCCCACGGGCTTGCCCCGTGGGGGGCGGGCGCTTTGGGGAAGACGCTGAAATGCTGAAATGCTGAAACGCTGAAATAGCGGCGGGGGACGGGGACGACCGGGTTGCGGGCGCGTCCCCACGGGCTTGCCCCGTGGGGGGCGGAAAGTTGGGCCTCGGGGACGCGTAACGGTAGGGGAAGAGCCCGGAGAGGAGCGCGGGAGGACCATGGGTCTACCTGCGCTCTCCTTCGGGCTCTTCCCTCTTTCGGGGAAGCGCGCTCGGGGCTTCCCAACCTTTCTCCCCCACGGGGCAAGCCCGTGGGGGCCGGCCCCGTTCGCGCCGCCCTTGGCAAGCCCGTGGGGGCCGGGCGCCTCTGGGAAGACGCTGAAATGCTGAAATGGGGGCGGCGGGGGACGGGGACGACCCCAGTTCTCCGCGGCGCAGATTCTCGGGCGTGCGGCGGTGGGTCTCGCAACGCCTCCCGTGTCCAGGCGTTCTGCATCTCTGTGCCGACCGACCCGCCCCCCGTGTCCAAGCGTTCCTCAACGATGTGCGGACGCCAACGTTTCGCCTCGCCCCTGGACATGATGGGGGCAAGCAGTTTGTCATTCCCGATCTGCCGGCTGTCTTCCGCGGTTCGCACTCTCCTCGGACCATTTCTGCAGAAAGTAGCGCTGCGCATGACCTGAGAGCATGTCGTCGGTTACGCC
>PWTM01000338.1 GCA_003563855.1 PVC group bacterium
CCGTACCCGCCGTGTCGTGATCGTCAAGAATGGCGGCCCATTAAGGCCGAGTCCCGTCCGAGTTGCGGAGCCAAATCGGCGCGGGCAAGGCTGGCCGGAGAGCTCACGTGGCGCGCGTCAAGGTTTGGCCACTCGCGGGAGAACCGCCGCCCCTTCAGGCAGGAGAGGGCCATGCGGTGTAGGATCGCTTAAGCGACGAATTGCAGGCGCTACTAGCCGGTTGCCATCTGACTCCATTCGCGCTTTCACGATGCGCTCCACCAGCCGCGCTGCAGCAGTGTCCGTCTCCGTCGCCAGCCGCGCTTGCCGGGCCAGTGACCCGCAGACTGCCGTAAGAGGCTGAGTTACTTGGGCGACACAGCCGCCAGCGAGAGCAGCCTCATGGGAGAGCTGTGCCGCCGCAAGAGCATCGGCCAGACCCTCGATACGTCCTTCGTCAGGGGTCGCCGGGGCATGGAGCATAGTGCTGCGGTCGAGGGCCTCGGAGAAATGCTTAAGCAATCGCCCAAGCATCCGCACCCAGCCGTCGTTAGGATCGTCGAAAGGGAGGACGTATTGCTCGGACGGCGCGGCGCCGAGAGGCGCCGCTTCGCCTATGATCACGCGGACGAGCAACCTGGTTTTCAGCAGCACCGCAGTCTCAAGGGCGTCTGTCTTAGGATCGGCAAGAAGGACGAGCATCTGCGCGTGATACCGGCGCAGGGAACCGCGTCGCAGAGCCATCTCCCGTCGTGGCGAGCGAGGGGCGGGCATAGCAGGCTCGGATGCCTTTCGGGTCGCCGGTGGGGGGGGGTGACCGGGATCCTCGTTCTCTTCGTCGTGCGCAATGTCGTCGGCGCCAGTCGTCTCAGCGAGCTGTCTGGCCTCGTTCCGGATCTCGTCGAGGACAGTATCATCCTCTTCGTTGTCGCCAGATGTCACATCCCAGGCTCTCCCGAGGGTTGCATTGAGAAGACGCCGCCAGTCGCTATTGATCGCGTCTTCGAGCCGCGCCGTCGCGGCGACGTGCTCTTCGCCAAGCGCCCCAAAGCTCTCGGGATCAAGTATGCTGTTACCTGGCGCGCTGGCCTCGCCGTCCTTCCCACTTGGATCTTCTTCTGCCCGACGTGCCCCGCGAGCGCCCGTTCTCGCGGCGTGTGCAGCGCGATGCGCCACAAGGTGCTGCTCGAGCCGCGCATAGAGATCGAGGATGTCGGCATCGACAACGCTGGTCTCGATCTGCGTACGGAGCGCCTCGATCGTCCGGCCGCCCACTTGGCCCCGCGCTTCTTTCTCGAGCCGCCCAAGCGCTGTTACGGGAAGCGGCGCGCTCTGGTCGCCTCCAGGAAAGTGGACCACGGCTGCGACTGCGTATTGAGGCTTGTCAATTCCTTCCAACCAGATTCTGTCGCCGTGGTGCTCGGGATGCGCGGCACCGAGCGAGGCGCCGTTCGGAGCCAGCAGTTCGACGAGACATTCGCCCGGATTCGGAAAGGCCGGTGGCGACCACCAGAGGCCAGCTCCGTCGAGATAGACAGCGCCGCCATCCAGCAAGCTCGGTCCAGCTTGGGATCCGGCGGCCGCGTCGTCCCGCCGAAGGCAAAGATCGCCGGGTGCGAGCACGGCGGATAAACAGGGGGCGAGACCGAGGCGCGCGATCGCCGTTCCCCGTTGCTCAATCCTGAGAATTCCCGCCTCAGCGTTGCCCGGACCCTCGAAGTTCCCGAAAAGGCCCGCCCGGGAGATGTTCGCCGAGCCCGTCAGGACGTAGTCGGCAGCCTTGCCGCAGGCCACTACGATCTTGGCATGCAGGCGGCGCGTCCGGTCGGCTCCGGTCCGCGCCCGCGGAAGCTCGTCTCCTGGGTGGACGGAGACTCCCTCCTGATCGGCGAGAGTCGCTGCATCGAAATCCTGACCCGCCGGATCGACGACGAGATGCGTGGGCGGCCCGCCCAGAGTCGCCCGCAGCCGCGCAAGACCGCTGAGGTCGGCGTCCCAGTAGGGCGCAATACAGATGAGGCGCTCGATGACGTCTGTGCCGATCGTATCAATTACCGCCCCCCCTACGCCGCCCGGATCCTCTTCGGTCACGAAGCGGATGCGGCCTCCGCCGCCTTCGACCGATCTCGCCGGCGGGTTCGCGGCCAGCCAGGGCGTCCAGCGCCGCGCGCGCTCGAGCGCCCGTCGCATAGCCGGGTCCCCGGGATCAGCGTGCCGCGCGATATAGGCCAAGGCTGCTGCCAGCACGGGCGCGAAAGCTCGATCGTTCTCCGTTGCTTCGAGCGTTGAGACCGCCTCCAAGTTGCCGTAGATGCCCGCTCCTGTGAGGTTCGCCGAACCGACAATAAGTCGCCCTGTCTTCTCGCCGAGCTGGAGCAGGATTTTGGAATGGAAAGCGCCCGCGACCTTGCGCTTTGCAAGATGATAGCGTGTGCCGGCCCAGGTAGGGGCGCCGGTTTCAGCGGTGGCGGCGTTGACCATGTCCCGGTCGGCCAAGACAACGATGTTGCGACAGTCGGCCGACCGCATCCGCACGAGGGGCACTTGTTCGAAGACGAGCGCGTCGAACCGGTAGGTTGTGGCCAGAGTGGTGTGATACCCGCCCGTGCCGAATACCTTGTCCAGTCTCACGCTTCAGTCTCCCAGGCAGCGCCCCGCGGCGTAATGAATCCGTCTTTGAGCAGCCCCGCATCCTCCAGAAACTGGATCGCGGTATCGAGGCGTGGCCCGCTCGGCTCGACGTCCCGCACGCCGCGGGCCAGAAGACGGTCACTCTCCATCTCGACGAGGAAAGTGTAGCGGTTCTGTTGATGGAACTTCCGCGCCGAAACCTGAAGATGGCGCATCACGATCCGCTCCCGGATCAGGCCGGCAAGAAACGTCCGCGCTGGCTCGTCCCAAGCCGCCTCGATCCGCTCGAGCTCGGTACGCACGTTCTGGCGTGCCGCGCCGCCAGGAAAGCTGATGGCGAGTTCTTCCACGCGGCCGCGCCACATCGCGACGAGACGAGCGAGCGGTGCCATGATTTCGGCGAGGCCCGCCCATTGCGTGAGTGCGTTTCGCTGGAGGTCCTCGAGCGTGGCGTCCGGCCGCTCCTCGTTCGTCGCCCTCATGAGGACACCGAGCGAGACATCCGGCGTTTCCTCGGATAGACGCCGGGCTAAGACTGAAGGGGGAAGTCCTGCGGGATAGTCCTCAAGTGCGAGGGTTGCATACCGCAAAAGGGCTTCGTAGACGACCCTGAGCGTGTCGCCCGACTGGTAATGCTGCCAGCGTGCCAGCGTCTCCGCCTGCGGATCAGTGGGATCTTCCTCTGCCCAGCGCCAACGCAATAGGTTCGGGGTCACTGGTTCCTCCGTCACCTTCGCAACGTTGAGAATGGCCCGGAGAGAGGCACCACGCCGGGCGCCGCTTTCAGGCGGTCCCGTCACGCCCATCAGCAGCTCTCGCAACGCCTTTCCTTCAGGTCCCTCCTGATCGATTACGGAAGGGCGCAGCGCGCCGAGACGGACATGATGAAGGTCGTGCAGGCCGACGACATTGACCTGTGCATCCTGGCCACGCA
>PWTM01000009.1 GCA_003563855.1 PVC group bacterium
AGCCGCAGCGGAGTTCGCGGGGCGTAGTGCCGGGCCAGCCGGCCCGGGGCGAGCGGCCGTACATCGGTCGGCGCCGCCCGCGCGACGGGGCCGGCGACGGCGGCGACCGCCTCGAGCGAGAGGCCGCCGGGCCGCAGGAGCACCGGCCGTCCGCGCGCGAAGGCGAGGATGGTGGACTCGACTCCGACGCGGCAGGGGCCACCGTCGAGCACGACGTCGACCGCGCCGCCCAGCCCGGCGCGCACGTGCGCGGCGGTGGTCGGACTGATCCCGCCGAACGGGTTCGCGCTGGGCGCGGCCAGCGGGACGCCCGCCCCGCGGATGAGCGCCTGCGCGAGCGGATGGTCCGGGGCGCGGACGGCGACCGTGGGCAGCCCGGCCGTCACGAGGTCGGGCACGGCGGCGCGGCGCGGCAGCACGAGCGTGAGCGGGCCGGGCCAGAAGCGCGCCATCAGGCGCCGCGCCGCGGCCGGGATGCGGCAGGCCACGGCGTCGGCCTGCGCGGCGTCGGCGACGTGCACGATCAGCGGGTCGAACCGCGGCCGGCCCTTGATCTCGAAGACGCGGGCCACGGCGCGCGCGTCGAAGGCCGATGCGCCGAGCCCATAGACGGTCTCGGTCGGAAAGGCGACAACGCCGCTCCCGCGCAGCGCCTCGATGGCGCGCGCAAGGGCGCCGGCTTCGCCACGGCTCCGGGGCTTCGCGTGCATGCCCTTCTCATAGCCACCGCCCGGCGCGCTGGCGAGCGAGGACTTCGCAAGGGGCCCACTCCAGTGTGCTATGCTGCGCGCATGCGTGCGACGGTGCGGCAAACAGGACGGGCGGCGGCGGCGTTGATGGCGCTCGGCGGGACGGTGTTGGCGGACGAACCGGTCCGGCGGGAGTGGCCCGGCGTGACGGCGGACCGCGAGACGCGGACGGTCCGGGTCGAGGCATGGACGACCGGTGTCGCCGCGCGCGAGCCGATGGAGTTCTTCCTGATCTACGAGCGCAGCGGGCATGACTACGAGGCCTACGCCGTCACGCCCGCGCGGCCGAGCCACGTTCACGAGGCGCTCGAGTTCATCGGGCTCGGGCCGGGACGGCACGTCGATCCCGAGCGCCTCCGCTTCTGGCCCGAGGGCGACCGGGTCGAGATCCGGGTCGAGGAACGGGACGGGGACGGCGAGATCCGCCGCCGGTACCGGGCCGAGGATACGATCCTGAACCTGGAAACCGACCGCGCGCTGCCGCCCGCCGGGTTCGTCTTCGCCGGATCGCTCCGGCTCGACAGGGACGACCGCCTGGAAGGGGAGGGCTACGCGGCCGACGCGCACGAACCGCATGCCATCGTCACGTTCTTCAACCTTCCGGCCACCGTGCTCGATATCCCGCGCGCCGGCGCGCAGGGCGATCTCTACCACGTGCAGGTGCGGCATCCCGACCATGTCCCGCCCGAGGGAACGCCGTTGCGGATCCTCCTGTCCCCCGCGCCGCCGCCGGTTCCGGCGGGCTGGCGGATCGACGTGCGGCTTGCCGTCGAGGCCGACGACGCCGAAGGATTCCGGTTCCACGCGGAGGTCGAGGACGACCCGCCGGCGCCGGTTTCCGATCCGCCCGGCTTCCCGGCCTGGGCGCGGGCGCAGGCGGCGGAAGGCCTCGAGGTCTGGTGCACGCCGCGGTTCGCGGAAGAGCTGACGCTGGCGACGCTGCGGGAGGCGGCCGGCGCGCTCGACCGCCTGGTGCGCCGGCACGACCTGCGCATCACGCCGCCGCCGGCCGGCGAACTCTACTACCAGGCCTTCGTCCCGAACCCGCGCTTCCGCGACCGGCCGCGGCGTCACGTGCAGCCGTGGGAGGTCCATCTCACCCGGGGGGAGGATGGCCTGGCGGCGCGGATGGTCCGCGTCGAGCGCGACCGCGAGGCGTCGACGGCCGTGGCGCCGGTCTACCGCGAAGCGCAGCAGGTCGACGCCGCGGATCCGGAGGCGCTGCGCCGGACGCTCGACGAGACGCCCGGCGAGGTCCCGGTGCTGCTGGTCTTCGCACCCATGGATGCGACGCTCGCGGAGCTGCGCGCCTGGCTCGGTCCCGCGCTTCCGACGCATCCGGTCGTCCTCATCTACCCCGACGTCCCGTGAGCGGCCCCGGAGAACCGGCGGCCCCGGCGACGTACCGGGTGGAGGTCCTCGGCTGCAAGGTCAACCAGGCCGAGGCCCGGCGGATCGCGGCGATGCTCGAGGCGGCGGGATTGGTCGCGGCCGCGCCCGGCGCGGCGGCCGACATCGGCGTGGTGCATACCTGTGCGGTGACCCGGGCCGCCGCCGCCAAGTCCGCCCGCCGGGCGCGCCGGACCGCCGGGGAGGTCCGACGCCTGATCGTCACCGGCTGCGCCGGGGCGGAGGGGCTCCTCCCGGGCAGCGTGCCGGCCTCGGCCGTCGTGCCGCCCGGCGCCGGCTGGCCCCGCGCGCTCGCGGCCGCGCTCGAGGCGCTCTCGCCGCCGCTGCCGCTCCCCGACGCCTGGCGCGAAGCGGAAGGGCCGCCCGTCGAGCGATTCGGCGGACAGGCACGGGCGTTCCTCAAGGTCCAGGACGGCTGCGACCGGCAATGCACCTACTGCATCGTGCCCTCGCTTCGCGGGCCGCCGCGCGACCGTCCGCTGCCGGCGGTCCGCGCCGAAGCCCGCGCGCTCGCCGCCGCCGGCCATGCCGAGCTGGTGGTCTGCGGGGTCAGCGTCGGCCGTTGCGGCAGCAACGGCGGCGCCCCGCTTGTCGAGGTCCTGCGCACCGTCGCCCGCGTGCCGGGCGTCCGGCGCATCCGGCTCTCGAGCCTGCACCCGGCCGAGCTCGACGACGGCCTGCTGGCCTTCTGGGCCGCCTGCCCGCGCATGGCGCCCCAGCTCCACCTGCCGCTGCAGTCGGGCTCGGATGCCGTCCTGCACCGCATGGGCCGTGGTACGACCGTCGCCCGGTTCCGCGCCGCCGTCGCGCGGGTGCGCGCGCGGCTGGACCGGCCCGCGATCACGACCGACGTGATGGTCGGGTTCCCGGGGGAGACCGGGGACGACTTCGCGCGCACGGTCGCGTTCTGCCGCGAGATCGGCTTCGCGCGGCTGCACGTCTTCCCCTTCTCGCCGCGACCCGGAACGCCGGCCGCCGGACTGAGGCCGCAGGTGGATCGGGAGACCGTCCGGCGCCGCGCCCGGGAGCTGGGTGCGGTTGCGGCCGGGCTCGCGCTTGATGCGCACCGCGCCGCCGTCGGCACCGTTGTCGAGGCGCTCGGCGAGACCCGCGATCCGGCGACGGCCCTCTGGTCCGGCTACACCGAGCGCTACCTCCCGATCGCCTACCCGGGCCCGCCCGGCCCCGCCGGCCGACTCGTCCGCCTCCGCGTCACGTCCGCCGGGCCGCGCGGCCTTCGGGGAAGAAGGGGCAGTTAGCAGTGGGCAGTGGGCAGTGGGCAGTTGGCCGGATGCGCAGGCGCTTGTTATCCGTTGCATTCACCGATCAGGTGCTATAGCCTTTACCCATTCGTTCTCAGCA
>PWTM01000111.1 GCA_003563855.1 PVC group bacterium
AGAACACGCTTGTTCCTCCCGCGGCGGCGCAAGCGTGTTCTCTACTACTGGCACAGCTTCGGGAACCGGCTGCTGACCTGGCTCTCGAACGTGTTCACGAACCTGGACCTCACGGACATGGAGACGGGGTTCAAGGTCGCGCGCGGCGATCTCTTCCGCTCGATCCCCATCCGCAGCGCCCGGTTCGGGCTCGAGCCCGAGCTGACGGCCAAGTTCGCCAAGCGCGGGTTCCGCATCTACGAGGTGCCGGTCACGTACCGCGGGCGCAGTTACGAGGAGGGGAAGAAGATCACCTGGAAGGACGGGTTCTCGGCCCTCTACACGATCCTGCGTTTCTGGGTGATCGACGACCTGTACGAGGACCGGCGCGGGCACGACATTCTGCATTCGATCTCGGCCGCGCCGAGGTTCAACCGTTGGATGGCCGATACACTGCGCCCCTGGGTCGGGCGCAACGTCCTCGAGATCGGGGCAGGCATCGGCAACATCACCGGCCGGCTGCTCCCGCGGGAATCGTATGTCGCCTCGGACATCGACGACCTGCACCTGCGGTACCTGGCGAACCGGTTCGACGGCCGGCCGCGTGTGCGGGTTGCCCGGATCGACCTCGAGCGGGCGGAGGACTTCGAATCCCGGCGCGGCGCCTTTGACACCGTCGTCTGCCTGAATGTTCTCGAGCATGTCCGCGAGGACCGGGCGGCGTTGCGCAACATGGCCTCGGCGCTCGCGCCGGGTGGGCGGCTCTGCCTGCTCGTGCCGCGCGGCCCGGGGCTCTTCGGCGCGCTCGACGAAGCGCTCGGCCACGAGCGGCGGTACACGGACGCCGAGCTGCGCGAGAAGGTGACGGAGGCCGGCCTCGAGGTGGAGCGCCTGTTCGGGTTCAACCGCGTCTCGGTGCCGGGCTGGTACGTGAAGGGGCGGCTGCTGCGTTCGCGCCGGCTGGGCCGGACATCGATGCGGCTCTTCGACCGCGGCGTCCGGCTCTGGCGGCTGATTGATCGCGCGTTCCCCTGGCGGGGCATTTCCGCGGTCGTCATTGCGCGGAAGCCGGAGGCGGAGGCCGCCGCGTGAGATGGCGGGGGCTCAGGAGCGCCGGGCGCGCCTGGGCGGCGCCGCTCGGGCTGGCGTTGCTGCTCTGGGCGGCGCTGGCCTGGCCGCTGCCGCGCTACGCGTGCCGGGGAATCCCCTACACGTTCCACCGCGGCGACCAGCCGCCCACCCGCTGGATGGTGCCCGGCGACCACCTGCAACTGCTCTACCGCTTCGCGCTGGTCGAGGACATGCTGCGCGGCGGCACGCCGTGGTTCGCGAACCTGTACGAGTTCAACCGCGGGGACGACGCGGCGCGGGTCGCGCCGGGTCCCTTCTATGCGCCGTTCTCCGTGGCGTTCGGGCTGCTGGCCTGGCTCGGCTCCTGGGCGGCCGCCTGGAACGCGCTCTCTTTCCTGGCGCTGGGGCTGACGCTCGTCTTCACGGCCGGGCTGCTGCGCCGGTTCGGGATTCCGGCACTCGCGGCGCTGGCGGGGGCCGCGCTGGCCATGGCCCATCCGTACCGGATCGAGAACTGGATGGGCGGCGCACCGGCCGGGCTGGCGATGATGTGGATTCCCGCCTGCCTCTGGGGGCTGGACGCCGCAATCCGCGACGGCCGCCGCGCCGGCGGCGCGGCGGCAGGCCTCGCGCTCTGGGGCATGGCCTGGACCGACCCGCAGTCCTTCTTTCTCCTGGCGCTTGCCACGCCGCTCTGGGCGCTCTGGCGGTTTGCGGTCGGCGGGCGCGCTCCGGGTGCGCTGCGCACGCGCCTGGTCCGCGCCGTGCGCGGGCTCTGGCCGGCCGTGCCCTGCGCGCTGCCGGGCCTGTGGATCGTGACGACGCTGACGCCGCGCCTGGCGGAGTCGGCGCACATGGCGGGCGGGCGCGACCTGCGCGAGGTGCTGGCCTACTCGCCGAGCCCGCGCCTGTTTTTCGATCCCGCGCCGGCGCAGCCGGTCCAGATCTACCTGGGCTATGCCTGGCTGGTCCTGGTGGCCGCCGGCGTCGTCGCCTGGGCGCTGGCGGCCCGGCGCAACCCGGCCGCGGCGCGGCGCGGCGCGGCGGTCGGACTCGTGCTCGCGCTCGGGCTTGGCGCAGCGCTCGTGTTGACCTTGGGTCTTCGGGGCCCGTTCGGGGGCCGGGCGCTGCTCGCCGTCCGGCGCGTCCTGCCCCCGTTCCGGATGATCCGGCACCCGGCCAAGATCTTCGTCCTCGCGCCGACCCTCATGGCGCTCGCCGCGGGATTGGCGCTGGGACGACTGTCCGGCGACGGCCGGCGACGGAGCGCCTGGGTGGCCGCGCTCTGGCTGGCCCTCATGACGGTCGAGTACGGCGTGCGCGCGCGCCCGGGCATCTGCCTGCTGGACCCGGATCCCCAGGCCGCCTACGCGGCCGTGCGCGCCGACACCCTGGAAGGTGAGCCGCCGCGCGCCCTCGTGCTTCCGCTCTGGCCGGGCGATTCCCACTGGACCTCGCTCTACACCTATCACGCGATGCGTCACCGCGTGCGGCTGCTCAACGGGTACAGCCCGGTCGTGGATGCCGCCTACGTCGAGGAGGTCTTCCTCGCCTACCGCGGCCTGACGGCGGGCGAGGTCCGGGACGAGGAACTCGACCGCCTGCTGGAGAAGGGGTTCCGCCACCTGCTTCTTCATGAGGACGCCTTCCCGGAGCGGGTGAGCCCGTACCCGGCGGGGTTCACGCTGGCCCGGCTTCTCGCCCATCCGCGGCTCGAACTTCGCGCGGCGGACCGCGGCGTCTGGGCGTTCCGCATCCGCGAGACCCCGGACCCCGCGCCGCGCCCGACGGTGGCCTGGGCCGGGACGCCCGGCTTTCCCTCGCGCGGTTTCCATGCCCTGCATCTCCGCGGCGAAGAGGCGCCCCTGCGCGTCGAGGATCCCGGAACCGAGCGCGGCTGGCATGTCGTGCTGACGCCCCGCGACCCGCCGCTGGCCGTGCCCCGCTTCAGCGCCTGGGCCGCGCCGGGCCAGCAGCTCCGGCTGCGGCTGCGCGGCGAGGGGCGGCTGCGCATCGAAGCCGTGGCCGAGGGCGCCCCCGACTGGGCGGACGCGGCCGAGGTCGAGGTCCGGTCCGAGGACTGGACCTGGGTCGCCGCTCCGCTCGGCGCCCCGGCGCGGTACGACACGTTGCGGCTGCGGCTGGCCGCCGTCGAGGGGGAGGTCCGGATCGACAGCGGTTGGGTCGTCGCGGGCGACTGGACACCGCCCCCGCCGGGCGGCGCGATCGCGTTGCCCGCGCCTGTGTTCTTCCGCGCGGGCTACACCGATCCGGAGCGCGGCCTCGTCGTCCTCCGGCCCGGCCACATGCCGGCCGACCGCATCTTCTACGGGCCCCGGCTGCCGCTCGAGCCGGGCGACTACGAGGTCGAGCTCCTCTTCGACTCGCCCGCGCCGGCGGGCGCGGTGCTGGGGACGTGGCGGTGCGACCGGCCGGCCTCTGTCCCGGCGGACGCGCGCGAAGGCATCCC
>PWTM01000087.1 GCA_003563855.1 PVC group bacterium
CGTGAGCAAGGCGCGGCGGTCGGCGCAGGACTCGTGTCCGCGCCGCGCCGCCGCAACGCCGCTCACGGGGCCTTCGCGGACGCGAGCGGCACGGCCTGCCGCACCACGCCGCCCGGGAGATCGCCACCCGCACGCCGAAAGCTGGTTGGATTTCGTTGTTCGCGGCGCTGACCGGATGGAGGTGGTACCGGTCGGGGGCAGTGTGTGAGATCTGAAGGGCGCGCTGCCGAAGCCGAAGAAAGCACTCACGCTGGCCGAGATCGACCAGGCCATCGCCCGAGGGGCTTCGCGGTGATTGGCCTGGACACCAACGTGCCGCCGCCGACCCGCGACGCGCTACGGCCGCCTGACCTGCACCTCGCCCGGCACCGGGCGGTTACCTTCCGCGCGGAGTCGTTCGCCGCGGCGTTCCTGTTCCGCCATGAAGGCGGCGAGGGCGGCGGGGTCGCCGCGGCGCCGAAAGGCTTCGAGAGCCGGGTCCCCGGTCCGGACCATCCACGCCTCGAGTTCGCCGCGCAGCCGGTCCAGTTCGCCGCGGTACGCGGGGTCGTCCGCGAGGTTATGCAGGGCGTCCGGGTCGCGCTCGAAGTCGTAGAACTCCTCGACCACGCGGTGCCGGAAGAGCGCGACCCGCGCCGCGATCCCGGCGTCGGTCGCGGCCGCGGCCTGCATGGCCCGGAAGGTCCGGCCGGACTGCGACTCGTTGCGGAACGCGCGCCGTCCGTCCGCCCAGGCGTTGAAGAGGTAGCCGAAACGGCGGTCCTGGACGCAGCGCATGGGGTAGCGCCCGCGCATGGCCGTCTCGTGGAACTGGGTGAAGACCCGTGTGCGGGACGGGTCGGGCCGCCCCCGCAGCACGCCGAGGAACGAGCTTCCGTCCATACCCCCGGGCGGGGCTGCGCCGGCGGCCTCGAGGATGGTCGGCATGAAGTCGACGCCATGGATGAAGTGCTCGCGGTCCACGGCGCCGGGCGCGACGCGGCCCGGCCAGCGGACGATCCAGGGGGTCTTCGTGCTGTGCAGGTAGCAGTTGGTCTTCGAGAACGGGAAGGCCATGCCGTTGTCGGAGAGAAACATCACGAGCGTGTTTGCGGCCTGCCCGGTCTCCCGAAGCGCGTCGAGAAGCCGGCCGACGACATCGTCGCAGCGCCGCACGCTGCCGGCGTATTCGGCGACCTCCCGGCGCACCTCCGGCAGGTCGGGAAGAAAGCCGGGGACCGCCACCTCTTCGGGCGCGTAGGCGCGCGAGGGCGCGGGATACCGGATGTCCTGCCGGCCCTGCAGCTCGGCGTCGTTCCCATGGAACGGCCGATGCGGGTCGTGCGTATTGGCCATGAGGAAGAAGGGCGCCCCGTCCGTCCGCGCCTGCTCGAAGAACCCCCGGGCGAAGCCGTGATAGAGCTGCGCGTCGCGACCCCAGCCGAGGTCCGGCATGTCCTGGTAGAGGTCCCAGCGGAAGTCCTGGCGCGGCGTGGAGTGCCAGGCCTTGCCGAGGATGCCGACCCGGTAGCCGGCCGCGCGCAGCCGCTCGGGCAGCAGCGGCACGCCGCTGCCGTTGATGTAGTGAAAACCCTCCTGCCCGCTGCGGTGCGGGTAGCGGCCGGTCATCAGCGCGCCGCGACTCGGCTGGCAGACGGAGATGGCGACATGCGCGTGTTCGAAGCGCAGGCCCTCCGCGGCCAGGGCATCGATGTTCGGCGTGGCCTCCGGCGTTGCGCAGCCATAGGCGCCGACCGAGTTCCAGTTCAGGTCATCGGCCGTGATCAGCAGGATGTTGGGTTGCGTGCTCATGCGGCGCCCCCCGTCACGCGCGCAGCGTCAGCTCCGCAACCCCATGCACGGCATACTCCTCGCCCGCCCAGCACAGCGTGCCTTCGACCCCCTCCGGCAGCGAGACGCGCGCGTGCCAGGCGCCGTCCTCCAGCGCCATCTGCAGCGAGACCTCGCCCGCCGGGTGCGGGATCGTGCTGCGGAGCGTCGTCAATGCGCCGGGTTGCGGCGCGATACGGACCGAGGCGAACCCGGGACGCGCGGGCCGGATGCCGGCGATGCTGGCATGCAGGTGAAAGAGCGGATGACTGCCCCAGGCGTGACAATCGCTGCGCGAGGGCTCCGGCATCTCCAGCGGCGTCTTGAGCCCCTGGCGCACCATGTCCTTCCAGAAGGCGAGTTTCTCCAGGATCAGATCGCCGCGGCCGAACCGGGCGAACGTCTCCAGAAGATAGAAGGAGAAATAGACCGTCGTGCGCAGCAGGTCCGGGGCGGAGATCAACGCCTCGAAGCATTTCGCCTCCCGGTGCCCGAAGTGGCCGCTCAGCAGTGCGAGGCACTGGCTGTGCTCGCTGTACTGCGTGTGGCCGGGATCTTCGGCGAAGAGCCCGCGCTCTTCGTCCCAGAACGTCGCATCGACCTCCGCGGCCAGGCTTTCCGCCCAGGCGCGGTTGTAATCGGCCAGGTGCGGTTCGCCGAACTCCGCCTCGAGTTCCGCCGCGGCGTTCAGCGCGTTGAGGAAGAGCAGGTTGACCACGCCCGAGACGCCCTCGCCGGACCCCGGCGAATTGACGCGGCTCAAGCCCTCCACCCAGTCCATGAAACTCCAGCCGGGCAGGGGAGGCAGCAGGAATGCGGAACGCGGAATGCGGAACGCGGAATTGGGAACTCCTGGCTCGGCTTCGCCATCGCCTGACGGGACAGCTTGTTCCGCGTTCCGAGTTCCGCATTCCGCATTCGGAGCGTTCCCCAGGGCCTTGAATTCTTCCAGCAGGCACCGCATCCCCTTCAGCCGTTGCTTCACGAAACCGGCGTTGTCGCGCCACCAGGCGTGGTCGCGCAGCATCAGGATCCAGATCATCGCGAAGGTGCAGCTCAGTTGCTTGGGCTGGCTGGGACAGCGCTCCAGCACGAAGCCTGTCTCCTGCCGCGACCAGTCAAAGATCTCCAGCGCGCGCCGGTTCAGCCGGTCCTCGGCGCTCATCACGTAGGCGGTCAGCATCTGCAGGCGCGTGTCGCCGACGTACATCATCTGCTCGTAGTAGGGGCAGTCCATGTAGGTCTCGTGGGCGCACATCTGGATGCCGCGCGCCGACACCTTGACGAGGCCGGGGATCTCCGGGTCGTCGCTGTCAAACGCCGCCTCGTTCTCGAGCGGCAGGCGTGTTTCCAGCAGCACGAGGCGATCGAGGGTCAACGGCGCATCCCGGGTCTCGACCGTGATCCGGACGTAGCGCCCGGCCCGCCACCAGAAGGGCCGGAACGTCCGCGTGGGCCCGTCCGGGAGAAAGATGTCTCCGTAACCGAGAAAATGCTTACCGGCAGTTTCGTCGCGATTCCCCTTGCGGCGGACGTCCGGGCCCTCGAGGGCGGCACAGCAGGACTCGGCCCACTCGATCGATACGCGCGCGCCCGCGCCGCCGGTGGTGGTGAGTTCGGGATACGCGGTGTGGTACTCGTCCAGGTCCCACAGGACGACGGTGCGCGTGCGGGGCGGGATCTCGACCGGCGCGCGCCCCTCGACGAAGGCCTGCCAGGCCGGGTCCGGCGTCGGGTCATCCGGGGGGAAGGTGTCCGTCCCGCCGATATCGCAGACGCAGCGAACCCGGCCGCCGCCCACCGGGCGGCGGACCTGGTCGGGCAGGCGTGAGGGGTACAACTTCCACCCCGGCAGGATCGTGCCGCCCTCCTGCTGCCGTCCGGCGGGGCCGCGCACGACAACGGGCGCCGGAGCGGGCGGCGAGAAGAACGCCCGGCCGTCGATCACGGTGTTCGGACCGACGACGAAGAAGCCCTTGACCGGTGCCCGCTCCGTCGTCACGCCGTGCAGCAACGTCGCCTGCCAGGGCGCGCTGCCGGTGTTCAGGTCGACGGGCGCGTTCTCCGCGGTGAGCACGAAGCCGGGCGCGATCGTGGTCTGCGCCCACGGCCGGCCCGCCGGATCCAGCCCCAGGAAGTGGACGTCCGCCGCCAGCTCGTGCGCGCCGGGCTCCAGGCGGAGGCGGTACGAGTGGAAACTCCAGTGTTCGATGTCGCTGCGATCGGGGCCCATGCCGACGTAGGCGCCGTCGCAGAAGAGTTCGAAGCGCTGGTCCGCGCTGACGTGGATCTCGATCGTCGCGGCCGCCTCCAGCGCGAAGGCGAGCCGGTAGCGGCAGAAGCTCTTGTCGTGCGCATGGATGTCCGGATGCGCCACCCACTGCCCCTGGTGGATCGGGTACTGGAAGCGGATGTTGTTGTCGGCCGGGAGCGGCGCGGCGGGCAGGTGGAAGCGTTCTGACTTCAGCATGGCAAGGTTCTCCTCTACAGGTTGCTCGAAAGAATCGATGGAATCGAGAGAATCGATTCGGTCGACATGCGACACGCGCTACGCCCTTTCCCGCATCCGTTCGCAGTAGTACTTCACCAGGTCCCACCGGGCGTCCGGGGGCAGGCGGTGGTCGGGGCAGGGGATGTAGCCGCCGAGCTCGATGAGCCGGCGCAGGCGGGCGATCTCCGCGTCGACCGCGGCGCGGTCCAGGGCGAAGATGTTCTTGTTCATCCCGCCGACCCCGCGCAGCGCCTTGCCGTAGCGCGCGCGCCAGGGGGCGATGCTGGCGTTCCAGGTGCCGACCTCGATCGGGAACATCGTGTTCACGCCGTTCTCGAGCCAGATCGGCACCAGGGCGTCGATGCAGCCGTCGCAGTCGAGAGAGACGAGGTCGATGCCGTGTTGCCCGAGCAAATCCGTGATCCGCCGGTAGTGCGGACCGACTTTCTCGGCGAAGACATCCGGGATGACCAGCGGCCCGTTCTTGAAGCAGATATCCTCCCAGAAATGGCCGAAGTCGAAGCGGGCGCCGCTTTCGAGGGCGAACTTCACGTTGCGGTAGCAGAGCTCGGCATGGGTATCGATGATCTCGGTGAAGAGGTCCTCGTCGTCGCAGTAGAGGTAGCTTCCGCCCTCGACGCCGACGATATTTCGGATATCGCCGTACAGGCTGCCGCAGTGCAGGCCGTAAAGGTAGTCCCGATCCCCCTCGCGAAGGAACGCGAGCCCGCCTTCGTCGAAACGCTCGACGCGGTCGTTGACGAGTACGCCGCTCTTCGTGACCCGCTCTTCGCTCCAGGCATAGCGGAACCTGTAGTGTTCCTCCCAGCTCGCCCGGTCGGTCAGCGTGTGGCGGATTTCCGAGGGGATGCTGCCGGCGCCGGGCTTCCGGCGGATCACGACGCCGAGATGATTCAGCACGTGCTCTGTGCCGTCGGCGAACGTCTCGATCACCTTCGACTCGAATCCGGGCCGGAGCCCGTGGTCGGGATAGAACATGCACTGCCAGTTGAAGTCCCAGCCGAGCAGGGCGTCCAGCTCGCGGTCGGCCGGGTTGCCGTCCCCGTGCGCGCGGGCCAGGGACCCGGGGATATGCCCTTCCGCCGCCCACTTCTGCAGCAGCTCCCGCCAGTACCCGAAATGCACGACCGGCATCCGGTCATAGGGCTGGTAACGCAATACCGCCAGCGCGCGTTCGCGATGGGTCATGGCTGCCATGATGGGATCTCCGTACGGCTCCTATACCTGCTTCGACAGCCTTCACGCCCAGTTGGAAGGCCTTCTGTGCGGGGTTGCCCACGGGGGGCGTCCCGTGTCCGCAGGCGTGCCGGATCAGGGTGCGGTCACCAGTGTATACCGCATATCGAAGACCTCTTCGAGCGTCATGCCCGGTTGAGGCCTCGCACGGAAGTCGATCCCGGACCTCGGGACCACCACGGCCCCGATCGTGCCGCGGGTCATCATCGGCCGGAGCATCTCGGGATTGACATGAATAACGTATAAGGGCGGAACCCCGGCGCCTCCGGGTGTGTCGGATACGGGCGCGCCAAGGAAGGAGATGATCGCCTTGGCCTCCGGGGCCGCCCGCAGCAACCGGGCGTAGAATCGCATCGTCAATGGCGCCATCGTGGCGGCTTCCTCGCTCGTAGGCGCGGTCGTGACGACCCGGTAGGGGCCTTCCCCCAGTCCCTGCCGGATCCCTTCCAGGTGCGGCTCCCAGCCGCGCTCCACGGGAGCGCCTTCCTCTTCGTCAGGATACAGGATCACCAGAATATCGCCGCCGCCGGGCACCGCCCTCGCGACCTCCCGGCCGAACGCATAGCCCAGTGCGATCGGAAATTCGGGAGGATCTGCAAGAAAGGCGGTTGACGGGTTTTTCCATCTATACAGGCGAACTCCGGAAAGCATGATCGAAAGTGCAACCAGCCCATAAACTACCGACGGGTGAACGCTTCCGCCCCGCTTCTGTATCCGGACGACGGCAACCACCCCGATCAATGAAAGGATCATGAATAGATTCAACAGCATTTGCAGTCCTTCCTTTCCTTCATGAAAACCGGTCCGGCTTCGTTTGAGTCACTGCCCTGAATGCTATCGATCAAAGAATTCCTCCCAGACAACCTCCTGAGCATCCAAGCCGTCTCTCGTGCCCGTCGGGTTATTATAATTATTATTCGTGTTCGTCACCCAAATCCGTCGGGCCTCTCTATCGGGGTCCCGCACGAAAAAAACACTCCCATCCAGGTAGACCACGTTGTAACCGGTCACGTGATAATACTCGAGGCTTGCCTTCATGGTGCCGTCGGGATACCTTCCGCCGTCGGCCCGACCCGAAATATACCCCCCCCCGAAGTCCCAATTGTCTGACATTAATGCCGTTCCAGAGGGATCCAAATCAAGCCTCGGCGATCGAAAACGGTGGTGCCCGTGACTGATGGTCTGATGCGGCAAGGTCGCACGCTGGAAGTAGTCCTGCTGTATCCAGTTGCCCGTGCCAACGCTGGGATCTCCGTCGTGAAATCCGTGTCTCGGGCTGTCATACGCAATGATCCTCGGACTTTGTTGTGACGGACAGTAAGAGACGCGCATGTCTGGCAAGTACCCCTCGTACCACAACCGCCCAGTCCCCGACCAGGGAGGGTTGCTATGGCCCTGGGCCCATATCGTGCCCTGGCCGACGTACCGACGTGGCCTGGCATGGGCCGGGTGTACCTCGGCGATAACGCCCCGGTGTTCGGCGGCACGGGCCATGTGGGCAAGGTGGATCTGGCGCAGTTGCGAGGCGCAGGCCGTGCGCAGGCCGACCGCCCGAACCTGCGCCAGGCTCGGAAACAGCAGTGCGATCAGGATCCCGATGATGGCGATCACCACCATCAGCTCGATCAGGGTGAACGCCGCATTCGGTGCGGAGCCTTTTCGATGTCCAGCCTTGCAACGTCTCGTGCTCATCGCCCAATCTCCCGGCGACGCCGCGCCGCATATCCGATCCGCCGCGGCAACCGTCGCTGTCCCGCAAATAACAACCACCCTCATAGGTAACATCCCTCTGCCAGCAGCGGGATGCAAGCCCTTTCCTGGCTCCATCGGTAGGGCTGGTACCGCAACACCGCCAGCGCGCGTTCGCGACAGGTCGTGGTTCGCTCCTTCTCTCGCAATCATGCGGACGCCGGAATCTGCGGCGCACGTGTCAGCTCGAGGGCGACGAGCGCCAGTCCCTGCTCGGCCCCCGGATCGATCCTCACGGCCTCGGCGTGCAAGGTCCAATCGCCCGGCGCCTCGAAGCGCAGCGAGCCGACCCGGCTGGACACCGTCTGCAACGTCTTTGCGTCCGCCGGCTCGCCGAGGTCGCGCGCGCCCACGGTTCCGGTCGCCGCCTCGTTGCCGACCGTGACCCGCAGCTCATGGTTGCCATGCAGCTCCGGGCGGTTCCGGTTGACCCGCGTGAGGGCCGTCACCTCGTAGGTTCCGGGCGTCCTGACCCGGAACGTCCAGGAGATCCGGCTCTTCGTGTCGGTCCAGCCGACCGTTGCGCCGCCGGCCGGCCGCACCCGGACTGCGCCGGTCCGTTCGCCGACGGCCACGGGCAGCCGGATCGGGTCCGCCCCGTCCTGGATCAGCAGTTGCTCCGCCTCGGGTCTGCCTTCCAGCGCCAGCGCCACCACCGGGAACATCTCTTCGGGGTCCTTCGGCGGCAGCGTGAGCGTCAGCGCGTCGCCTTCCTGGCGGACGTCCACGTCCGCCTCCGGGGCCCAGAGCGCCCGTGCTGAGCGGACCCTGTTGCGCAGCCCGTACACCTTCAGCGCGGCGTCGGGCCATTGCTTGACGATGAGGTAGAGCGCCTCGCCTTTCTGCGTAACCCGGCCCCACGCCGGATCGACCAGGAAGGGGCTGGCTTCCGTGCCGTAGATCGCCTCGCCGTTCCGCTCGAGCCAGGCGCCCACCGCGCGGAGCCGCTCGACGCTGGGCTGCGGGATTTCGCCTTCCGCGGTGGGGCCGACGTTCAGGAGGTAGTTCACGCCCTTCGAGGCGCAGTTCACGAGCAGTTCGAGCAGCTCGTCCACCGTCTTCCAGTGGTGATCGTCGCGCTTGAAGCCCCAGGTGTCGTTCAGCGTGGCGGGCGTCTCCCAGGCGCCCTCGACGCGGCCCACGGGATGCTCGTTGTCGCCCAGGCTGCCGTAGTCGCCGACGTCGTGCCCGACGCGGCCGCTGACGAGGCAGGCCGGCTGAAGGGCGTGCACGAAGTCCCGCAGCGACTCGCTCTGTTGCTTCGTGATGGCGACGGGCGTGTCGAACCAGATCAGCCCGATGGGGCCGTAGTTCGTCAGGAGCGCCTGGAGATCGGGTTTGACCACGGCGTCCAGGTACTTCTGGAAGTCCTCCGGTGGACGGGTGTAGCCCAGCCAGCCCGCGGTCTTGTCGGTGGAGGCCTCTTCCCAGTGGCCGGCGCCACCCGGGGCGTGCCAGTCCTGCGCCTGGGAGTAGTAGAAGCAAAGCCGGATGCCGCGCCGGTTGCAGGCGGCGGCCAGCTCCTTCATGGGGTCGCGTCCGAACGGGGTCTGCCGCACGATGTTGTAGGGGTTCTGCGGGGAGTCGAACATGCAGAACCCGTCGTGGTGCTTCGCGGTGATGACCAGGTACCGCATCCCGGCCTCGCGCGCCAGTTCCGCCCAGGCCTCGGCGTCGAACTTCACGGGATTGAACTGCTTCGCCAGCGCTTCGTATTCCGGGATGGGGATCTTCGCGTTGCGCATGATCCACTCGCCGATCCCGCGAATCTTCTCGCCCTTCCATTCGCCTGCCGGGATCGCGTAGAGCCCCCAGTGGATGAACATGCCGAACCGCGCTTCCTTCCACCACGCCAGCCGTTCTTCCGCCGTCATACCCATCGCCATGCCTCCTCGCGCGTGCCTGCGACCGCGCATTTGCTTCTGTTTCACGTGCGGTATCCCCCCGCGGCAGGGGCCGCATTACCGCGCGGATCCTGCCTGAAGGATGTCGGAGACCCTACGCCGCCGTACCGGAGATGGACAGCGATTTCGCGTGTGGTTCGGGCGGTGGGGGGTGTTGTCCGGCCTGGTGGTGGGGGGTGGATTCGAACCACCGAACTCGTAAGAGGGCAGATTTACAGTCTGCTGCGTTTAACCACTTCGCTACCCCACCCGAGGCCGCGGACCGCCGGGGGGCGAACCCCACGACGGCCAAGCGCAGGGCCATCCTAGCAGATCAGGGCCGGATGTCCAGCCCTCCGGGGCAGGCGGTCGTTCACAGTTCTTCGGCGATGCGTCCCATCGTCCACCGTAGTCGTCGGCGTAGTGTGCGCCGTGGAAAGGCCACACCGCCCAGCGGGTGCGAGACCCGCCCGGCCACTGTCGCTCCGGCCGGAAGCAGTTGGAGCAGGGGTGTGGAAACGGAGCTATGGGACGGACTGAGGCACCGGCACAGGGCGAAAGCCGCCGGTCATGGCTACTCCCCGACCCTCCCGCCACCGCGCCGCCCTCTGACTCTACCGTCGGCCGGAAAGGGACGAGCCGGTCGACGACTGCGGCGACGACTACGGCTGACGACGGAGCAAGCTCGGGCCGGGCGAGGCGCCTCGCCGCGGGACCGCTGCCGCCAGTCCACGCCGGCCGCGTTTCCGCAGCGGGTGCGCAGCCCCCGCTGTACTGGAGGCCCGGTTGGACGCCCGTCCGTACAGCGGGACCTACGGGACCGCTGCTCCCCGCCTACGCCAGCCCCACCTCTACAGCGGGGCGGCGACACCGCTTTCGCCTCACCAGCCACCGCACGAACCGCGCCAACCGAAAGCGGCGTCGCCGGGCTTCGCCCTCTGCCGCCGCACTCCATATCGCGTCACCCCTTTGGCAGCGAAAGAGCCGCCCGTAGAAGCGCAGGGGGAGGATATCCGCCCCCTGGGAACGCCACGCTCCAGCGTGGCACGGTCATGGTCCGCGAGGTTCTCGTCCCCATGATCGGCCAGGCTGGAGCCTGGCGTTCCCGGGGGCACGCTTCTCTCTACGTTGTCACTCCCTCGTCTCGATCCCCCGGGGCGGCACGGCCTGCTGCACCACGCAGGCCGGGAGCCCCCCCGCACGCCGAGAACCGGGGAAAGGCCAGACTGCGCCCTTGCGCGGCAAGGGCGGGCGTGGATACTGGCGCCGGGCCGCGCTGCGCGAGGCGCAGGACGGCGCGGGCCGAGCGGGAAGGGGACGGGGCATGACGGCGAACGGGGCGGGCGGGGAGGGGATCGCGCAGGCCATCCGGGAGCTCCGGGAACTGCGTCGGGGCGAGGGACCGTTCGACCTGCGCCAGGCGTTCGACGAGGATCCGGCCCGCGCGGCGGATTTCTCGGCGGAGGCCGCAGGCCTCTTCCTCGACTACTCGAAGAACCTTGTCTCGCGCGCGGCGTGGACGGCGCTGCTCGCGCTCCCGGAACGCGTCGGGCTGCGCGCCGAAATCGGGGCGATGTTCCGCGGCGAGCGGATCAACCGCACCGAGGACCGCCCCGTGCTGCACGTGGCGCTGCGCGCCCCGCGCGAGGCGCGGATCGAGATCGACGGCCGCAACGTCGTGCCCGACGTCCACGCCGTCCTTGACCGGATGGCGGTCTTTGCGGACGCCGTTCGCGGCGGGGACTGGAAGGGGTTCACCGGCCGCCCGGTCCGCCAGGTCGTCAATCTCGGCATCGGCGGGTCGGATCTGGGCCCGGCGATGGCGGTCGAGGCGCTCCGGCCCTGGTCCGAGCGGCGGCTTGGCGTGCACTTCGTCTCGAACGTCGACGGCACGCACCTGGCCGAGACGCTGCGCCCGCTGGATCCGGAGGAGACACTGTTCGTCGTCGTTTCGAAGACCTTCAGTACGCAGGAGACGCTGACGAACGCGGAGAGCGCTCGGGCCTGGTGCCTGGCGCGGCTGAAGGATCCGGCCGCCGTCGCGCGGCACTTCGTCGCCGTCTCGACCCACGTCGAGCGGGTCCGGGCGTTCGGGATCGATCCGGCGAACATGTTCGGTTTCTGGGACTGGGTCGGGGGGCGTTACTCCCTGGGTTCGGCGGTCGGGCTGCCGCTCATGATCGCGATCGGGCCGAGCCGCTTCCGCGAGATGCTCGGCGGGTTTCACGCGATGGACCGCCACTTCGCCGAGGCGCCGTCCGAAGGGAACCTGCCGGTCATCCTCGCGCTGCTCGGGTTCTGGTACAACAACGTGCTGGGGGCGCAGTCGCAGGCCGTGCTGCCCTACGATCAGTACCTGGCCCGGTTCCCGGCCTACCTGCAGCAGGCCGACATGGAGAGCAACGGCAAGTCGGTCGACCGCCGGGGCCGGCGCGTGGCGTACCAGACCGGCCCGGTGCTCTGGGGCGAGCCGGGCACGAACGGCCAGCATGCGTTCTACCAGCTTCTGCACCAGGGCACGAAGCTGGTGCCGGCCGACTTCATCGGGTTCTGCCGCTCGCAGAACCCGCTCGGCGACCACCACGCCAAGCTCATGGCGAACTTCTTCGCGCAGACGGAGGCGCTGGCGTTCGGCCGGACCGAGGAGGAGGTGGCGGCGGAGGGGGTTGCGCCCGACCTCGTGCGGCACCGGACCTTCGAGGGGAACCGGCCGACGAACACGATCCTGGCGGAGGCGCTGACCCCGGCCGTGCTGGGCGCCCTGATCGCGCTCTACGAGCACAAGATCTTCACTCAGGGCGTGCTCTGGAATATTCACTCGTTCGACCAGTGGGGCGTCGAACTGGGCAAAAAGCTGGCCGGGCGCATCCTGCCCGAGCTGACCTCCGACGCGCCGCTCGCGCACGACGCCTCGACCAACGCCCTGATCGCGCGCTTCCGCGCCAGCCGCGCCCCGTAGCCGGCGCGGCCGGCTCCTGGCCTTTTCCGAACGCTTCAGCGGCGGAAAAGGGCCCTGGTCCGGGTTGGTGCCGCGGCGTACGGGGTATCGAGCGCGCAGGTCTTAAGGGGGTCCAGAAGAGGGCTTGGCGATCGGCGCTGGAGCGAGGTAGATTGACCTTGGCGATCAGGCGTGGCTGAGACGCGAACGGATGCATGGGGGCCGGAAGATGAAACGGGAAGCATGGAACAGCGGCGCAGCCCGACGCACGGGAGCGCCCCATCGGTCCCGTGGCGCGGCGGGTACTGGGCGTGCAGGGCGGCGGGGGTTCACGCTCATCGAACTGCTGGTAGTCATCGCGATCATCGCGATACTGATGTCGCTCCTGATGCCAAGCCTCGCGGGGGTTCAGGAGCGCGCGCGCCGAACCGCCTGTGCCTCGCAGCTCCGGCAGATCTACGCGGCCAACATGGCGTTTGCGGCGGACAACCGGGGCGAGTTGTGCCCCGCGGTGCCGGCCCGGGGCTCACAGGGCCAGGTGCATGGGCCCGGCACGATTCGGGGCGACGCGAGTTGGGCCGTTCGCTGGTCGGGCACCGGGCGCCTCTGGAACGAGGGGTACCTGGCCGACATGCGCGTGAGCTACTGCCCGTCCAGCATTCATCCGGAGATCCGGATTGACGGCACCATATACGGCTTCAACGATGGCCAAGGCGGAACCGCCTGGTGGATCCAGCAGCACTACCACCAACGCGCAACGGCCGGTAGGGACGGTGGGGCCTGGCTGCAGCCACGGCTCCACATCGACCCGCCCGGTATGGCTTTCAAGGCTGACGCTTGGCCCTATGAGGGCTTCTACTCCTTCCCGGGGCATCCGTACCCTGTCGACTGGACCCACCGGACCGGCTACAACGTGCTCTACCTGGACGGGGCCACCCTCTTCCTGGGCGACCCGGAACGGGAAATCCTGGACTACATGGCCAGCGTGGGTCTGACCGATCCGAAGTGGCAGTGGCCCCGC
>PWTM01000069.1 GCA_003563855.1 PVC group bacterium
ATGGGCGGCCGCCGCGGCCGCCGCGGCTGCCGCCGCCGGACTCCTGCTGGCCGTCGCGCTCGTGCGCGGTTGCGCCGCCGCGGGCCGCCGCCGCCGGCCGGCGGAGCCCCCGCCGGTCGAGCCGGCCCCGGCCTCGTTCCTCGATCGCGTCCCGGAACCGCCCCTGGGCGGCAACGCCGGGGCGGCGTCCCTCCGGCTGCTGGCCGGCCTGGCCCTCGGGCTGGTCCCGCTGCTGGCCGCCGTCGCAGCGCGGGCCGCGCCGGAAGCGCCGGCGCGGTTCGACGTGGTAAGCCTGCGGGTCGAGGCCCCGGCCCCCTCGACGGAGACGCCCGGGAACGCGAAGGTCGAGATCCGGCTGGCCATCGAGGCGTCGCGCGGGGAGACCTTCCTCGTGCCGACCGGCGGACTGGCCGTCGCGGACGTCGAGATCGACGCCCGCCGCCTGCGCCTGTCGCTCGGACCCGAGGGCGCCCGCGTTGAGGCGCGGCGCGGCGGACGGCACGAGATCGTGCTCCGCGGGCTCGCGCCCGTGGCGGCGGCCGAGGGCGGCTGGTCGGTTGCGCTCCCGCTCCCGCCGAACCTGCGCAACGAGCTGACGCTGGCCATCGGCGCCGCCGGCCTGGAGGTCGAGTCGCCGGAGGCGGTCTTCGCCGAGATCGAAGAGACGCCCGAATCGACGCAGGGCCGGTTTCACTTCGGGGCGGCGGAGCGCATCGCGGTCCGCTGGCGCCCGAAGGAACGCGTCGCGCGCCTCGAGCAGACGGTCCTCTTCGCCGAGGTCCATTCCGTTGCCCTCTGCCGGCCCGGCCTGGTCGCCTTCACCCACGAGGTTCGCTACCAGGTCGCACAGGGCGAACTCGAGGTGCTGCGCGCCGAGATGCCGCCCGGCGTCAGTGTCACGTCGGTCAGCGGGCCCGGGCTGGGCACCTGGCGATTCGACCCGGCGACGCGCCGCCTCGAGGCGCGCCTCGGCCGGCCGGTCTCGGGCGCCTACGCCTGGCGGATCGTCGCGCAGGCGCCGCGCGAGGAGTTGCCCTACACGGTGCCGTTCGAGGCGCCGGCCATCCTGGACGTCGAACGCCAGCGCGGCGCCTTCGCGGTGGCGGCGGTCGATGCCGTGCAGGTCACCATCGATCCCGGGCCGGGCCTCGCCGGCATGAGCGTGAGCGACTTCTCGAACACGGTCTTCGAAGCGGCGCTCGATGCGCAGGCCCGGGTCGCCGCGCCCGAGATCCGGCGCGCGTTCCGCTACCACCGGCTGCCGGCCGGCGGGGCGCTGCACGCCGAACCGGTGGAGACCGAGATCCGCGTGGCCGAGGAGACGACCCTCGACCTGAGCGCGGAACGCACGACGCTCACCGCCCGGCTGCGGCTCGATATCGCAAAGGCCGGCGTCTTCGCCGTCCGGCTCGCGCTGCCCGAAGGGTTCGACATCGACGCGCTTTCCGGCGACGAGGTCGGGCACTGGGACGAGGAACGCGCGGACGGCGTTCGCGAGGCGGTCGTCCATTTCCGCCGCCAGGCGCTGGGCGCCCGGCGGCTGAACCTCGTGCTCAGCCGCATGGAGCGCGGATTCGGCGACGCCTTCGACGTGCCGCGCGTGGCGGTGCGCGGGGCCGTGCGGCAGACCGGGACGCTGGCGATCACGGGGGAGCGCGGCTTGCGCCTCGCGGCGATCGGGCGCGACGGGGTCAGCGAGCTGAACCCGCGCGAGCTGGGCGTGCGGCAGGCCGCCGGCGCGCTGGCGTTCCGGCTGCTGCGGCCCGACTGGTCCGTCACGCTGCGGATCGAGGAGACCGATCCCGTCGTCCGGGCCGAGGCGCTGCAGCGCGTCGACGTCTCCGAGGGGCTGCTCCACGTGCGCACCTTCGTGCACTACACGATCGAACAGGCCGGGGTGAAGACCTTCCGGCTCCGGGCGCCGCGGCCGGGCGTCGGACTCACGCTTTCGGGCCGGCACATCGCGCGGGTGCGCGAGGTCGATCCGGCCGAAGGCATCTGGGAGGTGGAACTGCACGGACGCGTCGAGCAGAGCTATGCGCTGGAGGCGAGCTGCAGCCTGCCGTTCGAGTCCACGGCCGGGCGCGTCGAGGTGCGTGGCATCGAACCGCTGGACGTCGACAGCGCGCGCGGCCACCTGGTCGTCTTTGCGGGAGGGCGGCTCCACGTGCGGCCCGAAACGCTGCCGGCCGGGCTGCGGACCGAGGACCCGCGCGGCATCCCCACGCGCTTCGGGGCCGGCGACCTCTCCGGCGCCGCGCTCGCCTACCGGGTCGACCGGCTGCCCTACACGCTGGACCTGGCCGTGATCCGCCACGCCTCGGCCGATGTCCTGACCGCGCGCGTCGAGTCCGTGCGGCTCACGACCGTCGTGGCCGAAGACGAACAGCTCGTGACGCGGGTCGACCTGGCTCTCTGGCCGGGCGCGTTGCGCGCGATCGAGGTGCGGCTTCCCGAGGGCGCGGAGGTCTGGTCGGCGTTCGTCAACGAGCGGGCCGTCCGGCCGCTGCTGGAAGGGGGCGCCAGCCTGGTGCCCGTCGAGGCCGATGCCGAGGGGCGCGCGCGGGTGGAACTGACCTACGGCGACCGCGGGCATCGCGGGCGCGACGGCGCGCGGCGGCGCTACCTCGGGCCGAGTTTCAACCTGCCGCTCCAGGACATCGAGTGGACGTTCTACCTGCCGCCGGGCTACCGCTACGGTCGGTTCGACGGCACGCTGGCGCCGCGCGAGGAGGGCTCGGGCGAGGTCGTCGCCTTCGGCGCCGCCGAGTACGAGGCGTGGAACCGGGCGCTTTCGGCGGACACGCTGCGGCGCGCGGAGCAGGTGCTCGAACGGGGCCAGGCGCTCTGGCGCGCGGGCCGGCCGGAGGACGCGCGGCGCGCGCTGCAGGAAGCCGTCGCCTACTCGAGGGGCGAGGTGGACCTCAACGAGGACGCGCGGATCCAGTACCGGAACCTCGTCCGCCAGCAGGCGGTCGTAGGCCTGGCCACGCGCCGGGCCGCGCTGCGCGTCGAGCGCAACGTGATGGTCGAGGAGGACGAGGCGCAGTTGCGGGCGTTCCGCGATGGAGACTGGGATGCCGAGCACGGCCGGCGCATCGAGCAGCGGCTCGGCGCGCGCGAGAGCGAGAGCCTCGGACGCTTGGCCGAGCGCGTGCTCGACCAGCAGGAGGCGGCCGAGGCGGAGGTACACCCGATCCGGGTGACGGTCCCGCTCCAGGGCCAGCGCCAGGTCTTCCACCGCGCCCTGCACGTGCAGCCGCACGGCGAGCTCTCGGTCAGCTTCACCGCCGCGCGCGGCCGCGGCTGGCAACTGCTCCGCGCCGGCGGCTCGGCACTCGGCCTGCTGGCCCTCTTCGCCGGACTCGTCCGCCTGGCCGCCAGCCCGGCGGACCGCACACGCAACCCCCCCGCCGCCTGACCCAAAGAAATTCCGCCGCCCTTCCCCCCGCCCTCGCGGAACCGCAGTGCGGCAGAGCCGCCGTGCGGCGCCGCGCTCGTCGCGATCGTCCTCG
>PWTM01000325.1 GCA_003563855.1 PVC group bacterium
CCGGGCGCGTGGCGGCCCTGGTTGTCGAGCCGCTCTGCCTCGGCGCGAGCGGCATGCGGATGTACGGACCCGGCTACCTGCGCGGGCTCCACGCCCTCGCCCGCGAGGCCGGCGCTCTGTTCATTGCCGACGAGATCGCCATGGGATTCGGCCGGACCGGCCGGCGGTTCGCCTTCGAGCATGCCGGGATCGATCCGGACATCGTCTGCGTCGGCAAGGCGCTCTCGGCCGGCACGCTGCCGATCAGCGCCGCCATCGTGCGCGGCGCGATCCATCGCCGCTTCAGCGACGCCGGACCGGTCGACCGGACGCTCTATCACGGGCACACCTTCGCCGGGAACCCGATCGCGGCCGCCGCCGCCCTTGCGGCGCTCGACGTCTACGCGGCGGAGGATCTTCCCGCCCGCGCGGCCCGCCTCGGGCGGCGGCTCGCCGTGCGGCTCGCCCCGCTGCGCGAATGCACCGGCGTTCGGGACGTGCGCGTGCTCGGCCTGATCGGCGCCGTGGAGCTCGACGACGCCGGCGGGACCGGCGCCGTCCGCGCCCGGGCGGTCCAGCGGCGGCTCCTCGAGGCCGGCATCCTGCTGCGCCCGCTGGGGCCCGTCGTCTACGTCATGCCGCCGCTCGTCATCGACGCGGCCGCGCTCGACGCGCTGGCCGACGCGCTGGTCGGGGCCGTCCGCGCCCTGGCAGTGGGGCACCCGCCATGAGCCCGGAGGCGTCCGCATCCGACCGCGCGCGCGCGACGATGGTCCGCACGCAGATCGAGGCGCGCGGCATCCGCAACCCGGCCGTGCTCGCGGCGATGCGGCAGGTGCCGCGCGAGCGCTTCGTGCCGGCGGACCGGGCGGACCGCGCCTTCGAGGACGGCCCCCTCCCGCTGGACGCCGGCCAGACGATCTCCCAGCCCTACATCGTCGCGCTCATGACCGAGCTGACCGAGCCCGGACCGGAGGACATCGTCTTCGAGGCCGGGACGGGGAGCGGGTACCAGACCGCGGTCCTGGCCTCGATCGTGCGGCGCGTCTACACCGTCGAGACGGTCGAAGCGCTGGCCCGGACGGCCCGCGCACGGCTGTTGGCGCTCGGCCTCGCGGACCGCGTCCGGATGCGGATCGGCGACGCGAAGCTCGGTTGGCCGGAGGCCGCGCCCTTCGACGCCATCGTCGTGACCGCCGCGCCGGAGGAGCCCCCGCCCGCGCTCCTCGCCCAGCTCCGGCCCGGCGGCCGGATGGTCGTCCCGCTCGGCCCCCGCGACGGCGCGCAGGACCTCTGCCGCATCCGCAGGACCGCCGACGGCCGGCTGGAACGCGAATCGGTGCTTCCGGTCCGCTTCGTCCCGCTCGTCTGAGCGTGATCCCCGCGGGGCGCTGCTTCATTCAGCGATCTGCACGATCCGCTCCTCGCGCCGGGCGGTTTCGGCGGCAAACACGATCTCGTGCGTGCGGAGCGATTCGAACACGTCGTCCTCGACCGGGAAGACCCGGGAAGGATCGAGGACGGGGACGGGGCGCGACGCATCGCCGTAGGGGCAGGCCCCCGTGCCTGCCCCCTTCTTGCGCCTTCTGCGCCTCCTTGCGGCCAAAAAAGGAGCAGTTCGCTGAGCTCGGCGAGGAGATTAGGGCGAAAGATCAGGGCAGAAGATTAAGGAAGCAGCGATAACCACCCTAATCTTTCGCCCTAATCTTTCGCCCTAATCTGCACCTGAATGGTCGGGAAGAGACCAGGTCACGTCCGAGCCGCCGCGTGCCCCCCCCCAGCCGAAAGCGGCGTCGCCGGGCTTCGCCCTCTGCCGCCGCACTCCATATGGTCTCCGGTGTGGAGTGCGGTGGCAGAGTCCCGGGCGCGCCGCGCGCCCGGGACGGCCACCGCTTTCGCCCGCGCCAGATCCCGGTCGACGAGTTTCCCCAACCCCTTACTCGCCACCCTTACCCGCCACCCTTAATCGCATACTCTTACCCGTATACTCTTACCCGCCCCGCTTAATCGCATACTCTTACCCGCCCCGCTTCCACCGACCACAGCTCCGGATCACAGTCGAACAGTTAGTTTCCCCGCCCCTCTGTCCCCCAAAGCCAACCCGCCCCGTGAGGCCGGCATGGGCGGCCACGGGGGGCCGCCCCTACGGGCCACGGACCGGGGTCACCGCGGAATCTCTTGCCAGCCATCGCCCCATCCCCGTAGGGGCAGGCCCCCGTGCCTGCCCCCTTCTTGCGCCGTCTACGCCTTCTTGCGGCCAACGAAAGGAAGAGAACTGCGGATTGCGCGGATGGGCTACGCCGGCTCGATGCCGGCCAGCAGCCCGCAGGCGGCCGCGATGTCGGCTCCGCGGGAGGCGCGGATGGTCGTGCGCAGGCCCCGCGCCATCAGCGCGCGCTGGAACGCCTCCATCTCGGCTCGGTCGGCGCCCTCGAGATCGAGGTCCGGCACCCGGTTGAAGGGAATCAGGTTCACCCGGCAGCGCAGCCCCTGCAGCTTGCGCGCCAGCTCGCGCGCGTGCGCCGGGGTCGTGTTCAGGCCCCGGAAGGCCACGATCTCCACCATCAGGCGGCGCTGCCCGCCGATCCGGGCGCGCCGCAGGCAGGCCAGCACCTCGTCGAGCGGACAGTCCGCCTCGACCGGCATCAGCGCGCGGCGCTCTTCCGGAAACGGGGAATGCAGGCTCAGCGCGATGTGACAGCGCGTCTCGCGAACCAGGCGCTCGAGCGCCGGGAGCACGCCGACCGTCGAAACGGTGATGCGCGTCGGGCTCCACCCGTAGCCCCAGGGCTCGGTCAGGATGCGCAGGCTCTCGATCACGGCGTCGAGGTTGTCGAGCGGTTCGCCCATGCCCATGTAGACCAGGTTCGTGACGGACGAACGCAAGGGCAAGGAGGCGAACGCGTTAAGAATCTCGCCCGCCGTGAGGTTGCCGTGAAGACCCCGCTGCCCGGTCGCGCAGAACCGGCAGCGCCGGCGACAGCCGACCTGCGTCGAGAGGCAGAGCGTCGCCCGCCCCCGGTCCGGGATCAGCGCCGTCTCGACCGCCCGGCCGCCCGCAGCGAAGAGGTACTTGCGGGTGCCGTCGGCCGACACGGCCTCGCGCAGCGGCGGCGTCCGGCCGACGGCGAAGGCGTCGGCCATCCGGGCGCGGGCCGACTTCGGCAGGTCGGTCATCGCCTCGATCCGGTCGCAGCCCCGCGCGTAGAGCCAGGCCGCCATCTGCCCCGCCGCGTAGGGCGGCAGGTCGAAGGCGGCCGCGATATCGGCCAGCGCCTCGCGCGTACAGCCGAACAGGGGTCGACGAGCCCCGGGCGAAGGCAGTCCAAGCATGCTTCAACCCTACCACAGTTTTTCTGGGAAACGGGATTGACGCCACGGGCGCGGCCGCTATGATGGGACACGGTCTTCAGTGCAGGAGACGGACGGAGGGGTCTAATCATGGCCAAGGTATTGAGAGTTGTCGTAGTGCTGCTGCTGCTGCTCGGCATCGCGTCGCTGGTGCTTGGATGGATGCTGTTCGAGGAGCGCGAGACGATCAAGAGCCGCATCCAGACGCTGGAGCGGGCCCATATGGACATGGCCCGCCGGCTGACGGACCCGCGGGATCCGCATATCGAGGCGATCCCGGAGCGGCTCGACGGCGATGCGCTGAAGGATGTCGAGCGCATGGCCGACCAGCTCTCCCTGCTGGACGGTATTGCCCGCAACCGACTGGACGAGCTTTTCGACACGAGGGGAACGCTGCAGACGACGCGCGAAGAGCTGGCGGAGACGCGCAATGTGCTGGCCGAAACGCGGCGCGAACTGAGCGCCGCCCGCGACCAGATCGCATCGCTCGAACGGAACGTCACCCGGCTGGAAGGCGACCTCGCGCAGGCCCGCCAGACGATCCGTGACCGGGAGGAGACCATCGCCGCCCGCGATGCCCAGATCGAGGAGATGGACGGCCGCATCGCGGAGTTGACGGAGGAGGCCGACGACCTCCGGCAGCGGATCGCGGTGCTCGAGCGGTGGGGGCCCGCCGATGCCGCCGACCTGACGCGGCCGGTGCCCATCGGCCTCAGCGGTAGCGTTATCCTCGTCAAGCCCGAGTGGGACTTCGTCATCCTCGACATCGGCTCCGACGCCGGATTGCAGCCCAATGCCGAGCTGCTCGTCCATCGCGAGGAAGCCCTGGTCGGGCGGATAAGGGTCGTGTCGGTGCGGGATCACATCGCGGTTGCCGACGTACAGCGCGATGCCCGGGTCGAGCCGCTGCAGGAAGGCGACACCGTTTTCTACGGAGGTTGAGCTGTGTCCATCCGCATTGTATCTGTTCTGGCCATTCTGGCGGCCGTCTGCCTCGCGGTCCTGGTGGGGCTGCAGATTGTCGAGCGGCAACACTACCGGGCGCCGCCGTCGGTCTGGCCCGCCGCGAACTCCTGATCCCGATGCGGCGGCCGCACGCACGCACGCCGCGCCGAAGGCGCGTTCCGGCCCGGGTCGCTCTCGGAGTCGCGCTCGCCGCGGGAGGTCTGGCGCTGGCCGGTTGCGCGACGTACGACCCGTACACGGACGACCGGTTCTCGGACCTGCCCTGGAACGAGCCGCAGCCGTGGGAAGGCACGATCGCCGTGCCCGGCATGACCCCGATGAGGTAAGTCCGCAGCCTGCGCGGGATGAAGAGTCCGCGCCGCGCTAGCGCGCGGCCAGCAGCTCGGCGATCTGGATGGCGTTCAGCGCCGCGCCCTTCCAGATGTTGTCGCCGCAGACGAAGAGCGCCAGTCCGTTTTCGAGCGCCGCGTCCGGCCGTACCCGGCCGACCAGCACCTCCGTCTTGCCCGAGCACTCCAGCGGCGTCGGGAACACCTGGTTCGCCATGTCGTCGACCAGCCGGACCCCCGGCGCTTCGGCGAGCAGGGCGCGGGCTTCCTCGGCGGTCAGCGGCTCGCGGAATTCCGCGTGCAGCGCTTCGCCGTGCCCGTTGAAGACCGGCACGCGGACGCAGGTCGCGCCGATCCGGATCGTGTCGTCGCCGAGAATCTTGTGAGTCTCCCGGCTCATTTTCGCCTCCTCGCTCGTCGCGCCGGAGTCATCCTTCACGCTGCCGATCGCCGGCAGCGCGTTGAAGGCGATCGGACAGGGGTAGACCTCCGCCGCTGCCGGCTCGCCCGCCACCCAGGCGCGAACCTGCGCCTCCAGCTCGCGGACCGCCGCGCTGCCCGTGCCGGACACCGCCTGGTAGGTCGCCGCGATCAGGCGGCGGAGTCCCGCCCGGCGGTGCAACGGCGCCAGCGCCATCAGCGCGATGATCGTGCTGCAGTTCGGGTTGGCGATCATCCCCTGATGCGCGAACGCGGCCTCGCCGTTGATCTCGGGGATCACCAGCGGCACCTTCGGATCCATGCGGAAGTCGTCGCCGTTGTCGATGACGATCACGCCGCGCTCGATCGCGGCGCGGCCCAGCGTCTGCGACGCCCCCTTCGCCCCCTCGGTCCCGGCGAAGAAGGCGAAGTCCACGCCGTCAAAGGCCTCCGGCGCCGCGGCAACGACCTCGACCGGCTCGCCGTCGATCGTCTCCACCCGCGACGTCCGCGCCATGACCGTCAGCCGTTCGACCGGGAACCGCCGGGCCCGGAGCAGCCGGACCATCTCGGTCCCGACCGCGCCGATACCGACCACCGCCACGTTGAATCGCTCTTTCTTCATGCCGCGCTCACCCCCCGATGCCTTCCGCGATCAGGTCGCCGACCTCGGTGGTCGAGTGCCCCATCCGGCCGGCGGCCAGGCTCTTGATTTTTGTCGCGGTGGCCGCCGCGACGGAGCGCTCGACGGCGTCGGCCGCCGCCTCTTCGCCCAGGTGACGAAGCAGCATGGCCCCCGCGCAGATGGCGGCCAGCGGATTGATGACGTTCTTTCCCGTGTACTTCGGGGCCGAGCCGCCGATCGGCTCGAACATGCTCACCCCCTCGGGGTTGATGTTCCCGCCGGCGGCGATCCCCATCCCCCCCTGCGTGATCGCGCCCAGGTCCGTGATGATGTCGCCGAACATGTTGCCGGTCACGATCACGTCGAACCACTCGGGGTTCTTGACCATCCACATGCAGGTCGCGTCCACGTGGTAGTAGTCGCGCCGGATCTCCGGGTAGTCCCGCTCGCCCATCTCGTGGAACGCGCGCTCCCAGAGATCGTAGAGGTACGTCAGCACGTTGGTCTTTCCGCACAGGGCCACGGTCTTGCGGCGGTTGCGCCGGCGCGCCAGCTCGAAGGCGTAGCGCAGGCAGCGGTCCACCTGGAAGCGCGTGTAGACGGCGCTCTGCACCGCGACCTCGTGCGGCGTCCCTCGCATCGTGACGCCGCCCGTCCCGGTGTAGAGGTCGCCCGTATTCTCGCGCACGACGTCGTAGTCGATCTCCTCCGGCCCCTTGTCCTTCAGCGGGGTCTCGACGCCGGGGAAGAGCTTCACGGGCCGCAGGTTGATGTACTGGTCGAGCTCGAAGCGCAACCGCAGCAGGATGCCTTTCTCCAGGATGCCCGGCTTGACGTCCGGATGCCCGATCGCGCCGAGGAGAATGGCGTCGAACGCCCGCATCTCGTCGGCCGCGCTCTCGGGCAGGACCTCGCCGGTGCGCAGGTAGCGGTCCCCGCCGTAGTCGAACGTCTCGAACGCCAGCGTGAACCCGTGCGCGGCCGCCGCCGCGTCGAGCACCTTGACCGCCTCGCGCGCCACCTCGGGCCCCGTGCCGTCTCCGGGAATCACCGCTATCCTGTAGCTCTTGCCCATCGCCCTGTCCCCTTTCCACCCGCCCTCGCCTCCGCACATGCGGCGCAAAGGGCGGCTTAGTGTACCGTGCCGCCCCGCCGGTTCAAGCGTTTTCCCCCTCGTGTCTTTCCCCGGTTTCAGGTGTGTGCGTGTGTGCGTGTGTGCGTGTGTGCGTGTGTGTGTGGGAGGCGGCGTGGTGCGGCAGGCTTGCCCTACGTAGCCCGCAGGGCCGCCCCCGGGGCGGGAGAGCCGATGACTTCGCAAGGGTTCCGTGCCGCCCCGGGGGGATCGAGACGAGGGGGTGGCAACGTAGAGAGGAGCGTCCCCCCCCGGGAACGCCAGGCTCCAGCCTGGCCGATCAAGGGGACGAGAACCTCGCGGACCAGGACCGTGCCACGCTGGAGCGTGGCGTTCCCGGGGGGCGGACACCCCCTTCGCTTCTGCGGGAGATCTTACGCTGCCAAGAGGGTGAAGCGGTATGGAGTGCGGCGGCAGAGGGCGAAGCCCGGCGACGCCGCTTTCGGTTGGCGGGGCCGCCCGCTCTCCGGCGTGGGCGAAAGCGGTGTCGCGCTACGAAGACTGCGGAATGTACCCGGCCGGCAGAGTGGATTTCCCCAGTTTTTCGAGGCATGTTCTTTTCGGTTGACGACTACGCCGACGACTACGGTGGACGATGGGACGCATCGCCGTCGTAATCCGTAGTCGTCGCCGTAGTCGTCGACCGATCCTCCCGTCCATACTCTGTCCACCGCTATCGTCGCCCGAAAGACACCCGCGAGAACCGGCCCCGACGAGGAAGTGGCCGCCAGCGCCGCGCGCTCGGGCGACGAGAGGGGACGACCCGCCTACGGGCTTTCGCCCTTCGGAAACGTGCTAAGCCGACCCACTCCAGCGCTCTGCGAAGAACGCACGCCGAAAACCGAAAACCGTGGAAAGTCCACCCTCTCCCCCGGGTGGACGGGCGTGGGCGCGGGGGTGTAAGCTCTAAGCGGGCGGCGGGATCGCACGCGGGGGGCGAGCGCATGGGCGGATTCTTCGGGGTGGCGTCGGCGAAGGACTGCGTCACGGACCTGTTCTACGGCACGGACTACCATTCGCACCTGGGCACGCAGCGCGGGGGGCTGGCCGTGCTGGGGCGGGACGGCTTCCGGCGCTTCATCCACGACATCCGCTCGACCCAGTTCCGGAGCAAGCTCGAGCCGGACCTCGCCCGGCTCGAGGGCCGCAGCGGGATCGGGGTGATCAGCGACTACGAGGATCAACCGCTCCTCGTCGGCTCGCACCTGGGCACCTACGCCATCGTGACGGTCGGACGGCTCGCCAACCTGGACGCGCTGACCCGGGAGGCGTTCCGGCTGCGGACCACGCACTTCTCGGAGATGGGCAGCGGCGCCGTGAATCCGACCGAGGTGGTCGCGACGCTGATCAACCGGCAGGCGACCTTCGAGGAGGGGATCCGCTACGCACAGGAGCGGATCGAGGGCTCCTGCTCGCTGCTGCTGTTGACGCCCGACGGGGTCTACGCGGCCCGCGACCGTGCCGGCCGGACGCCCGTGGTCCTCGGGGCCGGCCCGAACGGACACGCCGCGGCCCTCGAGAGCTGCGCCCTGCCGAATCTCGGCTACCGGCCGGTGCGGGATCTCGGGCCGGGCGAGGTGGTGCGGATCACCGCCGAAGGCATTGAGAGCCGGATCCCGCCGCAGCCGCGGATGCGCATCTGCGCGTTCCTCTGGATCTACTACGGCTACCCCTCCTCGACCTACGAGGGACAGAACGTCGAGGTCGTCCGCAACCGCTGCGGCGCCTGCCTCGCCGGCCGCGAGAAGGTCACGGTGGATTTCGTGGCGGGGATTCCGGACTCGGGCATTGCCCACGGCCTGGGCTGTGCCGCCGCGGCGGGCCTTCCCTACCGCCGGCCGTTCGTGAAGTACACCCCCACCTGGCCCCGGAGCTTCATGCCCCAGAACCCCGCGGTGCGCGACCTGGTGGCCCGCATGAAGCTGATCCCCATCGAGTCGCTGATCGAGGGCGCCCGGGTACTCTTCTGCGAGGACTCGATCGTGCGCGGCACCCAGTTGAAGGACACGATCCGCCGGCTGTTCGAAGTCGGCGCCCGCGAAGTGCACATGCGCGTGGCCTGCCCGCCCCTGCTCTTCGCCTGCCCGTACCTGAACTTCTCCCGCTCGCGCTCGGAAATGGACCTGGCCGCCCGCCGCGCGATCGGCGAACTCGAGGGCGCCGACCCCGCCCGCGTCGAGGCCTACCTGGACCCGGATTCCGAGGCGTTCGCCGCCATGACGGGGCGCATCCGCGACCGGCTGGGACTGACCACGCTGCGCTACCAGCGGATGGAGGACATGGTCGCAGCCATCGGCCTGCCGGCGGACCGGCTCTGCACGGCCTGCTGGACGGGGCGGTGCGAGGCCTGACGGTTCAGTCGCGCGGCCCGGGCCGCCACAGGTGCTCCGGTCCGATCCCCACCCGGTCGGCGAACGCCGCGGCGTCGCCGAGGTCCCCGATCGTCGTCGCCCGGTGCGAATCGCTGCCCGTGGCGAAACGGATGCCGAGGGCGAGCGCCTGCCGGTAGAAGTCCTCGGCGAAGGGCAGGAACACGGGGTTCCACGTCAGCCGCGGCGTCAGCTCGAGCGCGACGCCGTCTTCGGCGATCCGCTCGAGGAGCCGCCGGACCCGCCGGGGCCGCATCTCGCCGAGCACATCCGCCAGGGCGGGGAGCCGCGGGCTCTCCGGCGCGTCCAGGTGCAAGGCGTGGACGAAGAAGGGGTGGGCAATGACGTCGGCGCCGGACCCGGGTACGTTCTCCATGTCCGTGAGCAGCCGGTCGGCCCATTCCACGGGGTCGCCGAAGTGCGGGACGGGCGGGAAGTGGACCAGGTCGTAGTGCGAGGGGGCGGCCACGATGTAGTCGGCCCGCGGGAGCGCCGCGCGCGGAAGGATGAGGCGTTCGAGCCCGATAACCTCGAGTTCCGCGCCGATCCAGACGCGCGGCGCGTCGCCGTCCAGCCGGGCGCGCGCGTGGGCCAGCGCCTCGTGGTGCCGGTCGAGGCCGTCGCGGTAGGGATGGTCCGTCAGCCCGATTTCTTCGAGCCCGGCGGCGCGCGCGGCGTCGAGGATGGCGCCGAAGCTCATGGCCGGGTCGGCGCAGGGCGAGAAGAAGGTGTGGATATGGAAGTCCCCGGTCATGCGTTGGCTTCCGATCCCGCCTCGCCGCCGCCGCGCCGCGGGAACCGCTCGCGCAGTCCGTAGGCGTCGAGCCGGCGGTGGAGCGTCCGGCGGCTGATGCCCAGGCGGCGGGCGGCCTCGACGCGGTTGCCGCCGCAGGCTTCGAGCGCGCGCTCGATGGCCTCGCGCTCGGCCGCCTCGATCGACACGGGCGGCGCCCCGGCCGGCGGGGACGGCGGGACGGCGGCGGGCACGGCGGCGGCGGAGCCCGCGCCGCGCACGGCGGCGGGAACGTCGCGCAGCGTCAGCCGGCCGCCGCGCGCGAGGACGACCATCTGCTCGACCGCGTTGCGCAGCTCGCGCACGTTGCCGGGCCAGGCGTAGTGCTGCAGGGCCTCGAGCGCGTCCGTGGTGAATCCCTCGATCGCCTTGCCGTTCTCGACGGCGAACTCCTTCAGGAACCGGTGCGCCAGGAGGGGGACGTCCTCGGCCCGCTCGCGCAGCGGGGGGATGCGGATGCTCACCACGTGGAGCCGGTAGTAGAGGTCCTCGCGGAACTCGCCGGCCGCGACGAGCGCGCGCAGGTCGCGGTTCGTGGCGGCCACGACGCGCACGTCCACGTCGAGCGTCTCCCGTCCGCCCACCCGCTCGAACCGGCGCTCCTCGAGCACGCGCAGGATCTTCACCTGCGTCGCCGCATCGATCTCGCCGATCTCGTCGAGGAAGAGCGTACCGCCGTCGGCCAGCTCGAACCGGCCCGGGCGGCGGTCGTGCGCCCCGGTGAAGGCCCCGCGCTCGTGGCCGAAGAGCTCGCTCTCGAGCAGGGTCGGCGTCAGCGCCGCGCAATGCACGGCCACCAGCGGCCCGTCGGCCCGCGGGCTGAGCTGGTGCAGGGCGCGCGCGACCAGCTCCTTGCCCGTCCCGCTCTCGCCCTCGAGCAGGACGGTTGCCCGCGAAGGGGCCACCTGCCGGACCGTGTCGATCACCTGCCGGATGGCGGCCGAGCGGCCGACGATGCGCTTGACGCTGCGCTCGGGCTCGAGCTGTTCGCGCAGCCTGCGGTTCTCGTGCTCCATGGCGCGCGAGGACAGCGCGCGCTTGAGCAGCAGCTCGAGGCGGTCGAGGTTGACCGGCTTGGTCAGGAAATCGTAGGCGCCTTCCTTCATCGCCTCGACCGCCGCCTCGATGCTGCCGTAGGCGGTCAGCAGGATGACGACCGGTTGCGGCGTACGGGCGCGCAGGCGCCGCAGCAGGGTGAGCCCGTCCATCTCCGGCATCCGCATGTCGCTGAGCACGACGTCGGCCGGCGCTTCGTCCAGCCGCGCGAGCGCGCGGGCGCCGTTCTCCGCCAGCCGCACGTCGTAGCTCAGGCGCAGGGCGCGCGCGAGACCCTCGCGCGTGTTCTTCTCGTCGTCGACGATGAGGATGGACGGCTTCTTCGTTCTCATGCCTGCGGCGCCTCCCCCGGCGCCGCGGCGGCGCCCTCCGACGGGCCGCGCGCCGCGGCGCGCGGGGCTTTCAACAGGCGCACCCGCCGGTCCTCGCGCGGCAGCAGCAGCGTGACGGTCGTGCCGCGGCCGGGCTCGCTCTCGATCTCGATCTCCCCGCCGTGATCGCGGAGGATCCGCTGCACGACCATCATGCCGAGCCCGGAGCCGCGATCCTTGGTGCTGTAGTAGGCATCGAACACCCGGGGCAGCCGCTCGGGCGGGATGCCCTCGCCGCTGTCCGCGAAGGCGACGGTGACGAACCGGTCCGTCTGGCCGAGCCGGATCGTCAGGCGGCCGCCGTCGGGCATCGACTCGACCGCGTTCTTCACGATGTTGAAAAAGGCCTGCCGGAGCTGGGTGCGGTCCCCCTTCACGCCGGGCGGCTTCTCGTCGAGGGCGGCGGTCACGAGGACGGCCCGGTCCTCGATCTCGTGGCGGAGAACGTCGAGCGTCTCGCGCAGCAACGGCCGGAGGTCGAGCGACTCGAGCTGGGGCGGGACGGGCCGCACGGCGGTGAGGAACTGGGTCAGGATGCGGTCGAGCCGGCCCACCTCGCGCAGCGCCACGTCGAGGATCTCGGCGAGCTCGGCCCGATCGCCCGCCGCCTCGCCGGCCAGGGCGCGCTGGAGCAGTTGCAGGTGGATGTGCAGCGAGTTGAGCGGGTTGCCGATCTCGTGCGCGACGCCGGCGGCCAGCAGCATGACGGCCCGGAGCCGTTCCGAGGCGAGGCTCCGCGCCTCGGCCTTGCGGTCGCCGGTGACGTCGCGAAGGATGACCACGGCGCCGGCGTCCTCGGGCGCGGTGTCCTGCAGCGGGACGACGTAGAAGGCGAGGAACCGGTGCTGGGGGTAGTTGACCTCGATCTCGCGGCTGACGAGCCGCGCCCATTCGCCCTCCTCGAGGTTCAATACCCGGTCCCACTGGATGGCCCGCAGGTAGCGGCGCATGGGCGCACCGGCATCGGCCGCCAGTTCGAAGCCGAGCAGCTTCTCGGCCGCCCGGTTCGCATAGGCGATCCGCGCGCGGGCATCGAGCACGACAATGCCCTCCTGCACGGCATGGAAGATGGTCTCGAGCAGGCCCTTCTCGCGCGCCAGGTGCAGGAAGTGCGTCTGCAGGCTGCCGGGATCGAGTCGATCCAGCCGCTCGATCAGCTTGTCGATGAACGGCGTCTTCACCGGCCCCGGGCCGCCACGCAGGGCGCTGCGCCGACCGCCCGGCGCCCATCGACGCCGCGAGGCGCCGGCGGGTGCCCCAAGCCGGGCGCACGCATTGGACAGGACCGCATGCGGCGACTGTAGGGACCGCAACCAACCCGGTCAAGCCGTGGCCGATCCCCGGCTCTTCGCGGCCGATCCCATTTCCGTCGACGACGGCGACGGCCGGCCTCCCCCCTCCCCCCCGTCGCAATCGCAAATCACGAATCGTGAATCGCGAATCCACCCCGTCCCCCTTGACAGCCCTCCAAAAACGATCATAATCGGTCAGCAATGATCAGTTCGGAACAAGCCCGGGTGGCCGGAAGGGCGGCGGCGCGGCCGCTGGCGGCGGAGCGGCTGGACGCGATCCGGCGGCTGGCGCGCGCGCGGCACGTGGTGCGGGTCGAGGACCTGATCGGGGCGCTGGGCGCCTCGGCGGCGACCGTGCGGCGCGATCTCGAGGCGCTCGAAGCGCGCGGCGAGGTGCGGCGCGTGCACGGCGGGGCCGTGGCGGTCG
>PWTM01000341.1 GCA_003563855.1 PVC group bacterium
CCGCGCAGCCGGCGCGCGAAGCCGTCGATCCGGCGCAAGGAGGTCCGGGCCGCGTCGAGCGAGGACAGCGTGAAGTTCAGCGTCTGGCGGTAGTGCGCCGAGAGCAGCGCGGCCCGGATCTCGCGGCCCGCGTAGCCCCGGGCCTGCAGGTCGCGCACGGTGTGGAAGTTGCCGAGCGATTTCGACATCTTGTGGCCGTCGACCTGCAGGTGCGCGCAGTGCAGCCAGAAGCGGGCGAGCGGCTTCCCGGTCGCCGCCTCGCTCTGCGCGATCTCGTCCTCGTGGTGCGGGAAGATGTTGTCCATCCCGCCCGTGTGGATGTCGAAGCTCTCGCCGAGGTACTTCATGCTCATCGCCGAACACTCGATGTGCCAGCCGGGCCGGCCGCGGCCCCAGGGCGCGTCCCAGGCGACGTCCCCGTCGGCCTCCGTCCAGGCCTTCCAGAGCGCGAAGTCGCCGACGCCCTCCTTCTCGTACTCGTCCTGCGCCACCCGCGCGCCGGGCCGCAGCCCGGCGCGGTCCAGCCGCGCGAGGCGTCCGTAGGCCGGGAAGCGGGCGAGGCTGAAGTAGACGGACCCGTCCTCGGCGCGGTAGGCCACGCCCCGGTCGAGCAGACGCCGGATCAGGTCGATCATCTCGGGCACGTGCGCCGTCGCGGCCGGGTAATGCTCGGCGCGCTCGATGTTCAGCGTCCGGGCATCCTCGAAAAACGCGTCGATGAACCGGCGCGTGAATGTCGCGAGCGGCACGCCGGCCTCGCGCGACTTGCGGATCGTCTTGTCGTCGACATCCGTCAGGTTCATCGCCTGCGTGACGTCGTACCCGGCGAAGCGCAGCACCCGGCGCAGTACATCCTCGAAGACGTAGGCGCGGAAGTTGCCGATGTGGGCGTAGTCGTGGACGGTCGGCCCGCAGGTGTAGAGGCGGACGCGGTTCCCCTCGAGCGGCGCGAAGGGCTCGCGCGCCCGGCTCAGCGTGTTCGTGAAGACCAGTTCCATCCGTTCCCTTCCTCCGCGGCCCGCCGCGCTCAACGCGGCGGAACCGGGTTGACCCGCACCGCGACCATCGTCATGTCGTCGGCCGGCGGCGCGCCGCCGGTGAACCGGTTGAGCCGTTCGCGGACGCGGGCGATCGTCTCGCGCGCGCTGGCGTCGGGCTCGGCCTCGAGCTCGGCCATGAGCCGCGCCGCGCCCCACTCCTCCCCCTCCGGGCTCATCGCCTCGGTGATCCCGTCCGTGTAGGCGAGCAGCAGGTCGCCGGCCTCGAGCCCGAGCGGAACCGACGCCAGAAGCTCGTCGAAGGCGGCGGGCTCGCCCATCCCGATCGCGGTCCCGGCGCCGTCGAGCTCCCGCGCCCGGCCGCCGCGGCAGAGCACGAGCCGCTCGTGGCCGGCGCGGGCGAAGTGCGCCTCCCGCGTCCGGTGGTTGACGATCACGTAGAGCATGGTCACGAACATGTCCTCGGCCAGGTCCCGCGCCACTTCCCGGCTCACGTCGCAGAGCACCTCGGCCGGGTCCGTGCGGCCGGCGGCATGCGCGCGCAGCGCGCTGCGGCAGACGGACATCACGAGCGCGCCACCGATGCTCTTGCCGGAAACGTCGGCGACGACAAACCCGACGTGCTCCTCGTCGGCGCGCACGACGTCGTAGTAGTCGCCGCCGACCATCAGGGCCGGGACGTTGAACGCGGCAAGGTCGAGACCGGGCACCTGCGGGATATCGGCCGGGAGCAGGAGCTGCTGGATGCGCCGCGCGATGGCCAGGTCGTGGTCCAGCCGTTTCTTCGCGTCGAGGTCCTCGCGCAGCAGCGCGTAGTGCGTCGAGACCGAGGCCTGGTCGGCCAGGGCCTGCAGCAGGCCCTGGTCGGCCTGGATGAAGGGACTGCCGTCCGTCCGGTTCACCACGGCCATCACGCCGAGGTTGCGGTGGCGGAACCGCATCGGGACCGCGAGCAGGGAGCGGATGCGGAGAAAGTCCTGCGTGTGCTGGGGCACGCGCGGATCGCGCTCCGCATCCTCGATCAACACCGGGGTGCCGAAGTCGGCGACCTCGCCGAAGATACCCTCCCCCTTGCGCAGCAACCGCCCGCGGACGATGTCCGCGACGAAGGCCGACTTACTGACCGCCGTTTCGACGCCGGCCACCTCCTCCGCGCCGGCAAACGGCGGGAAGACGCCGGAGATGGCGCGGGCGCGCAGGTGAACGCCGTCCGGGTCGAGCAGGTAGACGACGCCGGCCCCGGCCTGCGTCGTGCGCATGGCGTAGAAGAGCACCTTTTCGAGCAGCGGGTCGACCTCGACCATGTCGGTCTCGGCGAAGACCTCGCCGACGTCGTGCACGAAGTGGTAGATCACCTCGCGCTCGCGCAGCAGTGTGCGGTGTTCGGCGCGGAGCCCCCGGTGCCGGCGCCAGAGCCAGGCCCCCAGCCCGAGCGCCACGGCCAGCATGGCGCCCAGGAAGCCGACCGCCACGTCCGCCATGACTGCCATCAGGGGCATGGGCCTACTCCCGCCGGCCGGCCGCCGGCCCTCAGTCGGGCGGCCCGCCGCCGCCCGCGTCCTTCTGGACGTCCTCGCGCAGAAACTCGATCACGTCTTTGAAGCGCGGCAGGTTCTCGGGAACGGCGCGGACCAGGTCCTCGTGCGCGCGCAGCATCGTCTGGAGCTGCCGCGCGCGGCCGGGCGCCTGATCGAAGACCCGGGTTCCCTGCGCCTCCATTCCGGCGCGGAGCGCCGCGCGAAGGTCGGCCGGCCCCTCGCCCTCGAGGTGCGCCTCGACGAGCCGGTCGAGCCCGAGCGTCGACAGCAGGTTCATCGTCTTGGCCGAGAGGTTGAGCATGACCACGCGTCCGCCCCGCTCGCGCTTGCGCAGCCGCATGGCGAGCCCGGCAAGGACACCCATGAACGTGCTGTCCATCCCGTCGCATTCCGCCAGGTCAAGCACGAGCGCCTCCGCGCCCTGGTCGACCACCGCGACGCCGAAGTCCTTGAGCGCCGCGCTCACCCGGTAGGAGCCGCGCCCGGCCACGCGCACGAGACCGCGCCCCGCGTGGACGGCGACCCACAACCGCGCTTCGGACTCCCGGGCGTCCGGCATCTCAGGCCTGGTCGGCGTCGGTCAGCGGCCGGCACCAGATGTTCCGGAACCGGACCGGGTCCCTGTGGTCCTGCAACTGCAGCGGCCCGGTCGCGGCATGCGGCGTGTAGGCGGCCAACTGACGGTGCTTCGTCGGGCCCTGCAGCGGCTGGCGGTGGTGCAGCAGCACGCCGTTGAGCAGCACGGTCACGAACGCGGGCGCCACCAGCGTCTCGCCGTCGAAGCGCGGCGCCTCCCAGGCGATGTCGTAGACCTGCCACTCGCCCGGCGGGCGGCAGGCGTTGACCCGCGGCGGGTACTGCCCGTAGATCGCCCCCGTGATCCCGTCCGCGTAGGTCGGGTTCTCGTAGCCGTCGAGCACCTGGATCTCGTAGAGCCCCATCAGGAAGACGCCGCTGTTCCCGCGGCCCTGGCCCTCGCCCCGCACCTCGGCCGGCGCGGCCCACTCGAGGTGCAGTTGCATGTCGCCGAAGTGCGCGCGCGTCTCGATGTTGCCGGTCTTCGGCACGACCTCCATCGCCCCGTCCACGAGGCGCCAGCCGGGCGGGCCGCCGCCGACCCGCGTCCAGGCCTCCAGCCCGGACCCGTCGAAGAGCACGACCGCGTCCGAAGGCGGCGCGCCCGGCGTCGCGCCGGGCGTCACGATCCGCGGCTGCGGTCGCGCGCCGTCGTGCACGCCGTAGGGGCTGTCCGGCAGCCGGGGAGTATCCGAGTATCCGAGACCTTGCTGTTCCGCCATTGCGTTTCGCTCCTTACCGGGCGCGGCCCGCGCCCGCGGCAGGGCCGCATCCGCCCGCACGATGAACCGCCCGACCGACGGTGTCAAGGAACCGGCGCGGACCGCAGGCAGGGCGGCCAGCCGCCGCCGCGATCACCCCGACGGCGGAGCGACCCCAGCGCGCCTTCCCCGTAGGGGCGGCCCCCCGTGGCCGCCCCAAGACCGCGGGGGGCAACCGACGGCAGGGCAGGCACGGGGGCCTGCCCCTACAGGGATCGGCCACGCCGCCATGCCCACCCCGACGGCGGGCGACCCCGGCTTCCCCGTAGGGGCGGCCCCCCGTGGCCGCCCCAAGACCGCGGGGGCAACCGACGGCAGGGCAGGCACGGGGGCCTGCCCCTACAGGGATCGGCCACGCCGCCATGCCCACCCCGACGGCGGGACAACTTGGCGCGACGATGGCCAGGAACGAAGGGCTGCCTTCGGGATTGGCGACGACGAAAGCACGCCCGATAATGGACAGGGACAGGGATTGGCCGTGACGGTAAACGGGGTCTCCCGAAGGAGGCAGGCATGACGCGTGAGGCGCCGACGCATCAGCGTCGTTCCCTTCGCCTGAGGGCGTACGACTACACCGGGGCGGGCGCGTACTTCGTCACGATCTGTACGCAGCGCCATGCCTGCCTGTTCGGCCGGATACTGGAAGGCGAGATGCATTTGAACGACGCGGGGCGCATGATCCAAACCGTGTGGGCGGAGATCCCGGCATTCTACCCCGGCGTGGATGTCGATCAGTTCGCGGTCATGCCCAACCACGTCCACGGAATCATCGTCCTCGCAGGGGGAACCCCAGACGGGCGAACCAGGGACCGCGGGGTGGCCTGTGACGGGCAGGCACGGGGGCCTGCCCCTACGGGGATTGGCGGTGATGCAGGAGGGGCCGTCTTGCGGAATGGTGCCGCGATCTCCGTCCCCGTAGGGGCGGCCCCCCGTGGCCGCCCGATGGACGGCGGCGCGACCGAGAAGGCGCGTCCGATGTCGTTGGCGGACGTCGTGCATCGGTTCAAGACGATGACCACACGGCGCTATGCCGACGGGGTGAAGCACCGCGGATGGCCAGCCTTCGCCGGGCGACTGTGGCAGCGGAACTACTACGAACACGTGATCCGCGACGACGATCCGCTCGATCGCATCCGGCAGTACATCCTGGACAACCCCACGCAATGGGCAGCGGACCGCGAGAACCCCGCGGCGACGGAACCCCGGTCGAAGGAACCTTGGGCGCGCTGACCGTATCCGAGGGGGAGTGCCGGACAGAGCCTTCCAAGGCTTGGAGGAGCCGGCCCTTCTCACTTCCAAGCTTTGGAATCGAATAGGGGCAGGCACGGGGGCCTGCCCCTACAGGGATCGGCCACGCCGCCATGCCCACCCCAACGGCGGAGCGACCCCAGCACGCCTTCCCCGTAGGGGCGGCCCCCCGTGGCCGCCCCAAAGACCGCGGGGGCAACCGACGGCGGGCAGGCACGGGGGCCTGCCCCTACAGGGATCGGCCACGCCGCCATGCCCACCCCAACGGCGGAGCGACCCCAGCACGCCTTCCCCGTAGGGGCGGCCCCCCGTGGCCGCCCGAGGACGGCGGGGTGACCGGCGCCCCACAGGTCAGCGCCCCGGGGCGAAGCCGAGGAGGCGGACTTCGGGCTGCAGGACGAGGCCGAAGCGGCGCTCGACGGCGGCCGCCATGCGCCGGGCCAGCGTGCGCACGTCGGCGGCGCGCGGGTCCGGACCGTCGGCGACGATGATGTTCGCGTGCCGCTCGAAGATGCGCGCGCCGCCCTCGCGCCAGCCGTGGACGCCCGCCTGCTCCAGGAACCAGCCGGCGGCCTGGCGGCGCCCCGCGGCGGAGGTCGGCGCGACGTTGCGGAAGAAGCTGCCGGCGCAGGGCACGCGGCGCCAGTCGGGGTGGCGGGCCGCACGGAACGCCAGCGCCTCCGCGCGTTCGGCCGCCAGCGTCGCCGGCGACTCCGGCCGCAACCGCAACCGCACGCGAAGCACGATCCACCCGGCCTCGGCCGCCTCGCACCGGCGGTAGCCGAAGCCGAGTTCCCGGGGCTCGCGCCGGTTGACCCGGCCGCGCGCGTCCATGCCCTCGACCCAGGCGATCCGGCCCGCGATCTGCTCGCCGAAGGCGCCAACGTTGCCGGCCACCGCCCCGCCGACCGTGCCCGGAATGCCGGCGGCGAAGCTCAGCCCCGCGAGTCCGGCGGCCCCACACCAGGCACAGAGCGCGTCGAGCCCGAAGGCGGCGTCAACCTCGACCTCGTCCCCCTCGCGCACCGGTGGGTCGCGCCCATCCGCGCAACGCACCACGGTCCGGTCGAGCCCCCCGTCGGCCACGAGCAGGTTCGACCCCGCGCCCATGACCGTGAAGCGCTCGCCCCTGGCGGCGAGGTCCCGGACGGCCAACCGAAGCGCGGCGGCGTCCGGGCAGTCGATCAGCGCGCGGCAGGGGCCGCCGACCCGGAACGTGGTCCAGTCCGCGAGCCGGGCGCCCTCGTGGGCAGTCCCCGACCGCGCGTCGCGCACAGGCGCACTCACGGCCGGGGCCGCAGCGGGGTCGACCCGCCCTCCTCCTCGCTCCGGGCCAGCAGCCAGAGCACATCGGAGAGCCGGTTGACCCAGGTCAGCGCCTCGGGCCGCCGGAAGCGGCCGGCCTCCGCGAGTGCGACGATCCGGCGCTCGACCCGGCGGGCCACGGCGCGCGCGAAGTCGAGCGCCGCCCCACCGGGCGCGGCGCCGGGCACAATGAAGTCCGCGGGCATCGCGCCGCCGTCCTCAAGTTCGGCGCGGAGCCGGTCCAGGAAAGCGACCCCGTCCGCGCCGATCCCCGCGGCCGCGCCGCCCGTCGGCCCGGGCGCGCCGGCGAGGTCCGAGCCGAGCCGGAAGAGCAGGCGCTGGAGGGCGAGCACCCGCCCGGCGCCCTCGGGCGAGAGCCCGGCCGCGCGCGCCAGTCCGAGCGCGGCGACGAGTTCGTCGACGTCGCCCAGCGCCTCGACGCGCGGATCGTGCTTCGGCACCGATTCGCCCGTGCCGAGCCGGGTCGTGCCCTGATCGCCGGCGCCGGTGGCGATGCTGCGCCCGGGCCGGCCAGTCACCCGCCGCCCTCCCCGGCCGCGCCGCCGCCGAGCGCGCGGCCGTGGTAGGCGAGGAACGCGGCCGCCTCCTTGCGGCCGAGGAAGCGGATCAGGATGCGTTCGTCGATGCCGAGCAGGTCGACCGAGATCAGGCCGTCGAGCACGTCGCTGAACTCCGGGTCCACGTTGAAGCTCAGGAGCCGGCCGCCGAGTTTCAGGTACTGCTTGAGCAGCACCGGCACGCCCTTGCGGTCCTTCTCGATCTCGGCGATGAGGTCGGAGACCTCCTCGGGGCTGCGGACCATCCGGGCCAGGAGCGCGGAGTCGAAGGCGCGCTTCCCGCGGCGGCGCGGGGGATGGCGCGCGCGCACGTGACGCGCCCACTGGGTGTTGAACTTGTTGGCCCGCAGGAAGGCGACCAGCATCTGGCGCGAGACGGTCTCGTACTCGTTGTTGATCGAGACCGGGCCGAAGAACGTGCGGTAGTGGGGCTCGCGCAGGATCAGCCGGCCGATCCCCTTCCAGAGCAGCAGCAGCGCCGCATACTGGCGCTGGTACTCGGGCCGGACGAAAGAGCGGCCCAGCTCGAGCGAGGGGCCCATCGCCTCGAGCAGCCGCCGCTGGTAGCGGAAGAGCGTGCTCGTGTACAGCCCCCGCTTTCCGTGCTCGGGCAGGATGCGGTCGGTCTTCCCGATCCGGTAGGCGCCCACCAGCTCGCGGCGTCCGCGGTGCCAGAGGATCAGGTGCGTGTAGTAGGCGTCGAACCGGTCGAGGTCGAGCGGCTTCCCGGACCCCTCCCCGGCCGCGCGGAACGTGATCTCGCGCAGCCGCCCGATCTCGTGGAGCAGGCTGGGCACCTGCGCGGCGGTTACCGCGTAGACCGCGTAGTCGTCCGTCTCGAGCAACTCCGCCTCGGGCGGGAGCATGAGGATGTCCTGGATGAGCGGCTCGCGGTAGAGCGGCTCGGCCACGGGCAGCGGGTCCTGCCGCGCGCGGCGCGCGCGGCGCCGGGAAGGCACCGACTCCTCCGCGCGGCTGCGCAGCAGGTAGGTGCGCAATTGCAGGTAGCGCATCAGCTCCTCGTCGGAAGCGATCGCCTTCATCCGCGCGGGCGGAACCGCCGTCCCGATGCGGAACCGAAGCCGCGCGCCCTGCTTGCGGACCAGCTCGCGCGGCAGGAGCGCCGTGCGCAGCCGCGGATGCACGAGGCCCATCATCTGGAAGAGCGCGCTGTTGCGGCCCTCGATGAAGACCGGGAGCGCCGGGGCCCCGGTTCGGCGAAGGAGCCGCGCGATCGTGATGCTCCAGGGCTTGTCGACCACCTGCCGCCGCTGAAGGCTCAGGCGCGAAACCTCGCCGGCCGGAAAGACCGCCAGTACATGGCCATCGCGCAGCCACTGGAGGCTCGTCTTGAGCGGGGCCAGGTTCGCCCGCGCGGAGGACGCGCGGCCGAAGGGATCGACGAAGATGGCGAACTCATGCATCTCGGGCATGCGCGCGAGCAGGTAGTTGGCCATGATGCGGACATCGGGCCGCACGCGGCGCAGCAGGTGGACCAGCACCACCCCCTCGACGCCGCCGAAGGGGTGGTTGGCCACGACCACCAGCGGCCCCGTCGCCGGAACCCGCGCCAGGTCCGCATCCGCGACCTCGAGGCTGATGTCGAGGACGCGCATGGTGCGTTCAAGGAAATCGCCGTCCCCGGGCTCGATCGCGGCCTCGTAGATCCGGTTGAGCTGGTCGAAGAGGAAAGCGCGCTCGATCGAGCCGCGCATCAGGCCGAAAAGCCGGTTGCGAACCGGATCCCGGAACGGCGACGCGAGCGTGAAGACCGGCGGGTCTCGACTGTCGCCCCTGGCTTTCCTCGTGCTCATCGCCTCCATCCTCTGCCCGTTGTGCGCCAAGCCTAGCGAACCGCCGCTTCCGGCGCGAGCCGAATCGGCGTTTGGTCCCGGGACTTGCGTTGGCCGCCGGGGTAGCGCATGGTCGCGCGCATGGAATTGCGGAAACTCCTGGAGGCCGTGGCGCGGGGTGCCGTATCGCCCGACGCCGCCCTCGAACGGCTGGATGGAACCGCCGAGCTGGATCTCGGGTTTTCGCGGCTCGACCTGGGCCGCGAGCGGCGCTGCGGGATCCCTGAAGTGATCTTCTGCGCGGGCAAGACCCCCGCGCAGATCGCGGGGATCGCCGGCCGCATGCACGAGGCGGGGGTCAACGTCTTCGGCACCCGGCTCGCGCCCGCCGACTGGCCCGCGGTGTCGGCCGCGCTTCCGGCCGGCCCCGTCTACCACGAGGCGGCCCGCTGCCTGACCTGGGACGTGGCGCCGCTGCCCCCCGCCCGGGGCCGGGTCGCGGTCGTCTCGGCCGGCACGGCCGACCAGCCGGTGGCCGAGGAGGCCGCGCTGACCGCCGAACGCATGGGCGCGCGCGTCGACCGCGTGTTCGATGTCGGCGTGGCCGGCCTGCACCGGCTGGCGCGCCGGATCGAGACGCTGCGCGCGGCGCGGGCACTCGTGGTCGTTGCCGGCATGGAAGGCGCCCTCCCCTCCGTCGTCGGCGGGCTGGTCGCGGCCCCGGTCATCGCGGTCCCGACCTCGGTCGGTTACGGGGCAAATCTCGGCGGACTGACCGCGCTCCTGGCGATGCTCAACAGCTGCGTGCCCGGGATCACAGTCGTGAACATCGACAACGGGTTCGGCGCCGGCGTCGCGGCCGCGCTGATCAACGGGGCCGGGGGCGGATTGACACGGGTATAACGGCCGTCATACTGTGGCGCCATGAAGACGGCCATATCAATGCCTGATGACGTGTTCAGAACCGCGGAGAACTTCGCCCGCGAGCGCAAGCTGAGTCGGAGCGCCTTGTTCACCCGCGCCGTGAAGGAGTACCTGGCACATCACAGCCGGGAAGGCGTTACCGAAAAGCTTGACCGTGTGTACGCGAGCGAGGACTCCGGCCTCGATCCCGTGCTCCGCCAGATGCAATTCGCTTCACTCCCCGAGGAACAATGGTAGTGCAGCGAGGGGAGGTCTGGTGGGCTGCGCTGCCCGAGCCGGCGGGCTCAGGCCCGGGGTACCGAAGGCCCGTGCTGGTCGTGCAGGCGGATGAGTTCAACCGTAGTCGAATCCGTACGGTGGTAGTCGCCGTGCTCACCTCGAACGTCGCGCTCGCACAGGCCCCTGGAAACGTCCTGGTCAGAGCGCGCCGGGCAGGGCTTGCGAGGGATTCCGTGGTCAACGTTTCCCAATTGTTGACCGTTGACAGGCGGCTGCTGACCGAGAAGGTTCAGGCGCTTGATGCAGTAGTCATGGCCAGGGTCAACGATGGACTCCGGCTTGTCCTGGCCATCTGACGATGAGAATCACGCGGTTCTTCTCTTTCATATTCTGGCCGCAAAGAGGCGCAGAAGGCGCAAGGGACGGGCAGGCACGGGGGCCTGCCCCTACGGGGATCCGCGATGGCTGGTGGTCGAGCCCGCGCGATGCGCCCGCGTCTTGTAGGGGCGGCCCCCCGTGGCCGCCCTCCAAACGGTTCTTCCGCTAGAACGCAAACGGGTCGCCGCCGGAACCGTCGATCCTCTCCACGCGGAGGCGGACGAACAGGCGGCCGTCCGGCGCGATCTCGGACGTCTTGAACCGGACCGTAACGATATCGACATCTCCGTCTGCAACAACGTCCACCTCGATGCCGTCGTCGTTGTCGGCCGCGACTTCCCAGCCCTCCGGATCGGTCAGGTCGGTGCTGTATTCGACGTCGATTTCGGTATTCTCGTCTTCATTCGCCTCGCGCAGGCGCCGGAAGGTGAAGATCAGTAGTTCTTCGCCCTCATCCTCGCCCAGCCTGACCTTCGGCACCATTCCGCGGGCATCGTCCTCCGGACCCTCCGCCCCCAACACCCAGGCCAGGCCATTAGCAATGCCGTCGCCGCTGGTATCGTCATCGAAGGCTTCTCCGTTCGCCCACGCTTCGTAGGGATCGACCGGCGGGGGATCGCCAACGACGACGAGGAGGAGGTCGCTGTCCAATATCTCGAGTGTCGCTTCCCACCCGCCAATTTCGCCCGTCAGATCCGCCGGGTCGAGCGTTCCCACGATGTCGCCACTGCTGACCAGCGTGTAGGTGCCCGCCTGCATTCCGCCGAGCTCGTTCAGCGCGAAGTCGCTGAACCCGAGCACCCCGTTGCCTATGATCATCGGACCGCCGACGACAATCCGGTCGCTGGCTGCGATGGGGCCGAGGTCGAAGATCAGCCGGCCGTCGCCGCCGGCCATGGCCCTGAGATCGAGCTCGCCGAGGATGGTAAGCGTACCGACCGAGGCGCCCGGCGCGAGATGGGCGTCGGCCGTCAGTCGAACATCCCCGCCGATCGTGCCGGAACCGCCGAGGGTGCTGGTTCCCTGGACAAATATATCGCCGGTGGCCGCGGACTGGTCCCCGTTGATCAGCAGTGTGCCGCCAGTGATCGTGGTACTGCCGGTATACGTGTTATTCCCGGCCAGAATCCAGGTGCCGCGATCTCGCTTCTCAATCCCGAGCACGCTCGGATTCTCACCGTCGCCCGGGCCATCCGTGATCTGTCCGGCAAACGTGTTGTCCTCGCTGCTGACGCCGCTGAACCAGAGCGCGAGCTGGAGCCCCGTGTGGCCGACGATCGGATCGGAATTGATGGTCAATGCATGGTCGACATTGCTGCTTCTGATTTCGTAGGCTCCAACATCCATCGAACCCAGAATCTCGAACCTCCGGTTGTCGAAGGTAAGGGGCGCAATGGCCCCGGAACCGAATTCGAAAATATGCTGCCGGTTGGCTTGGAATGGGCTTGTCACTCCGAAGCGGATGTTGCCGGAACCCTCGGCATCGCTGAGGCTGTTCACGACGAACCTGGCGCTCCTCGGCATATCGTAATCCAGCCGCCCCGCGAAGGTGTTCTCGTGGCTGAGCAGGTTGATGGTCTGGTTGCCGAGGCCGTATTGCTGGTGGGTGAGTATCCCGCTGCCAGTTAGCGCGCCGGTGATGCTGAAGTTATTGTTGTTGGTTCCGGCCCTGAACTCGCTGCCTTCGGTAATATGAACGCCGCCGTTGACAAGGGTTCCGTTCTCAAATTGCGCAAAGGACGTCCCGCTGACGGTGATCGGGTTGTTATTCAGGCCCGCGGTGGTCGTTCTGGTTACGTCCGTGCCCGGTACATTGTAACCCAAGCTTCCACTGTTGAGAAAGATACCGCCGGTAAAGGTGTTGTTCCCGCGCAAGGCCACTCCGCCTCCGGCGCCTCCGCCCTCGACCACCAGCCCGTCGACGCCGGCGATGTCGCAGAAGATCAAGAGCCCGCGATTCTCTACGGTCGTAAGCGAAGGCCGGTTGGGGGGATCCTCGGGGTCTTCGGGAGGGGTGACACGCATCGTGAGGGCGTTGCCATCGATGGTCAGTCGGTTACTGTTCGTGGGATTGTATGCGATGTGGCCGATGGTCCGGCCTTCACTGTCGACGGTCACGGTGGAGTTGTCATCGAAAGTTCCGAATAACGCGGTCCTGTCCGCGCCGCTGGCGATGGTGCCGGCGACCCAGTTCCCCGAGGCATCCCAGGAACCGTCGGTAGGCAGGTCCCATTTGCCGTCCCCATCCTCGGCGGTGGACCACCAGGCGTAGAGGGTGGTATCCGCCGCGATGTCCCAGTTCCGGGCGCTGTCCATGGCGGCGGTGTAGTACCGGGCGCCGCCTCCATCGACGGCCGTGTAGTACCCCGCAAACAGGTAGTCGGCGCGCTTGGGCGCGGTCGCCGCGGGCATGGGGGCGTCGAACGTGGCGAGCACGCTTTCGGTGCCGCCGGTCCCCTCCTGCGGGTCGAGGGTCACGGTATACTCGTTCACCGTCCACTGCGCGTAAAGCGTGACGTCGGCACTGATGACGAACGTATGGCCTTCGGCGTAGCTCTCGCCGCTGCTGTCCGGCATGGTGTTCCATCGACCGAACGTGTAGCCCGTGCGGGCCATCGTTCCGGTGCCGAGCACCGTGACCTCTGAGCCCCCGGGGTACGGCGAGTTCGGATCCTCCGGGACA
>PWTM01000028.1 GCA_003563855.1 PVC group bacterium
ATATCTACCCGCTACACTTCTACGGGCGGCTCTTACACTGCCAAATGGGTGACGCGATATGGAGTGCGGCGGCAGAGGGCGAAGCCCGGCGACGCCGCTTTTGGTTGGCGGAGGTAAACGGTCTCTGGCGGGGGCGAAAGCGGTGTCGCCGTCCCGGGCGCGAGGCGCGCCCGAGACTCTGCCACCGCACTCCAAAGGGTGGAGCCCCGGCGACAGCGCCGCTGTGGAGGTGGGGCCGGCGTGGGCGGGCGGCAGCGGTCCCGCGGCAAAGCGCCTCGTCCGGCACGAGCTTGCTCCGTCGTCAGCCGTAGTCGTCGCCGTAGTCGTCGCCCGGCGTGACCCGACTTCGCCAAAGGCTACGTCGGGCAAGCCGGGCGCGCGAGCCGCGATGCCCGGCCTGTCGCGCCGTAGCCCCCGCCTCGGGGGCGAAGGCGGACGCCCCACGCCTGCATCCCCTACCGGCGTGCCTACCGCAGCGGCTCGACGGTGCGCAGGTCCGCCAGTTCGCCCGACTGGAACCGCTCATAGTCGATGGCGTAGACCGGGAACGGCGCGCCGCGCACGCGGCTGAGCGCCGGGTGTCTGCGCCGGAGGAAGCGCCGGAGCCCGGGACGGTCGCGGTCCGCGATGAAGTGGGTCACCCCATAGTAGCGGGCGATGGCGAAGATCACGTCGGGGGTTGCGTAGGGCAGGCCGACGCCGCGCACGGTGTCCGGGCTGTAGAAGAGAATCTGCCAGGGATACCGGCTCATGATCACCGCGTCCGGCGGCAGGTGCTCCCCGATCCATGCGCCCATGCGCCGCACGGCCGCGGAACGCGGCTGTACCGAGGCGGGACCGACCTGCGCGATCTGCCGCTCCGTCAGCCGCTGCATCGGCGCGCGGCCCGCCATCCAGACGCCGGCGCAGAGCAGGCCGACCAGCGCGGATCGCAGATACCCGGCCGCCGGTCGGAGGCGCGCCGGCGCGCAACGGAACGCCGCCCACCGCAGCGGCCAGGACAATCCGTCGACGACCACCGCCAGCGCCACCATCCCCAGGGTCCAGGCCAGCGGCAACAGGGGCAGCGTCAGGCGCGGCAGCGCCTCCCAGAGCGCGATGACGAACCCCGCCTGTGCCAGGATCAGCGTGAGCAGCACCGCCGTAACGCGCAACCGCGTGGGCAGGCGAGGCCGGACCGGGGGCGCGGGACCGGCCGATGCCGCCGCCTCCGCCTTCTCTGGCAGCGCCGACTGCGTCGGCGCTTCGGGCTCCGCCACAGCCGGAGCGGCCTCGGGCGCCGCGCGCTGGGCGCGCCTGCGCCGTAGCCGCCGAACGGCCCTGCCAAGCACGCGGCCGACCGCGACCAGCGGCGCCAGCGCCAGCCCCCAGAGGAGCCCGGCCCCGTGGACCGCGGTGAACCACCAGGCCGGCCAGGCCTGGGGGGTGAGCCAGGCTTCCCCGCCCTCGGCCGGCGGTCCGGTGCCCCGCAGGACCCCGTGCAGCGCCGGGCCGGCGCGACCCAGTCGCGGCCACGCCGCCGCCGAAGCATCGGGACCCAGCAGCACGAGCCGCGCATACTCCTCCGCGTTCCTTCCCAGGCTGGCCTCGAGCCGGTCGCGGTCGCGGAAGCGGTCCGAGAGTCGCGGCAGGTTCCGCCCCCAGTGCACGGCGTAGAAGCGCTGGTCCCATGCGCTCCATGTGTGATCGGCGTTGCCCAGGCCGAAGAAGGTGGTCACGTAGTTCTGCGTGCTGTGCAGGGGGTTCCCGAACGTCCGGGCATTCGCCTGCCAGCGCGGGAAGACCGCCAGCAGGAACGCGAGGATACCCCCGAGCAGCGAGCGGTGGACCAGGATGCGCGGGCCGTGCAGCAGCAGCGCGAGAAGCGGGAGCAGGCCGAGCAGCATCGCCTGCGAACCCTTCGCGTAGTACGCCAGGGCGCCGACCAGGCCCGCCGCCACGAGCCAGCCCCGGCGCCGCGTGCTCATCAGGACGCAGGCGGCGAAGGCGCAGACCAGCGCCATCGTCGCGATGTCGCTCAGGACGACCGTCGACTCGCGCAGCAGCCGGTTCGAGAGCACCATCGCCAGCGCGCCGAGCAGGGCGGCCCACGCCTTGCCGGTCGCCGCGCCCGCGAGCCCCGCCGCCGCCAGCGGCAGCGCGAGACTGCCGATCGCCACCATCGTCATCCGGGCCTTCTCCGCATCCGCCCCGTGGACCCGGAAGACCGGCGCGAGCACGAACGCGAGAAACGGCGGCCAATGGTCGTCCGTGCGCCAGATCTCCGGATCGTAGGGATGGAAGAAGCCGGTGACGTAGGGGATGCGCAGCCCGCGGCCGGTGGCCAGGCTCCGCGCCTGCAGCGCGTAGGCCGGCGCATCCGCGTGCCCGATATCGCGATTCCCCTCGACCAGCGCGAGGCGCGCGCGCGTCAGCGGGATGCCGAGCGCGAGGATCGCCGCCAGGACGAAACCCGCAGCCGGCCAGCCCATGCGGTCGGGCGTTGACCGCCCCCATCCCCTGAAGACGCGACGAAGCATGCGCCCACTCTCACGGATCGGAAGCCGGTCCTCAAGCGAAACCGCGAGCGTCGATCGCGGCGTTTCTCTCCGCGCGATCCTCACCTTTCGGCCGCCGTCATCTCATCTACAGCGCCCTCTCCCCTTTCTCTTCCCCGCGGTCCTGAAGCCGCGGGCGCCGACCGCGGCCGACAAGGAGGAGAGTGCAAGCAAGAAAAGACTGCTCGACCGAAAGGCTTCTCGCTGGAACGCCCGCAGCGAAGCCGTCTGCAACGATGTGCGGACCTCGCCCCTCACTAGCCGTCGGCTTCGAACGGCGGCTCATGGGTGCGCGATGGCGCGCATGGCAGGGCAAGGGCTGGTTCGCTCAGATGTTCAGTTCTTCGCGGATTGCGGCAATCGGAGAAACCCGGGCACCCCCCTCCTCCGCTTTCGCGGCACGAAGAAGCTTGAGATCCTCGAAGTCATCAAGCTCCTTCTGGACCTTCTCGAACTCCTCGTAGGTTAGGACGGCGAAGGCCTTCTTCCCATCGCGCTCCAGAATGCTCGGGTGCAGAGTGATCATCTATTCCTGTACCTCATGCGAGCAGTCTAGCACCGAATGGGGCCGCGTTCGATCCCCGCCTCCTTACCATCCCGCCGGGGACCGCCCCACCGGCGTCAGCATCCTCGGCCCCGGCCCGCACGGTTATCGGTGGGCCGGGCTCTGTCCCGCCGGGGGGCACTGGGTCGCCCTCTCTCGCACCGGGCCCGCCGGCCGCAGAGGTCCGGCCTGCGCCGACGGTGCGGCGACGCTCGGCGGCGAGAACGACGAACCGGAACACCGGGGCGGACCGAAGGCACTGCCGACTGCCACTGCCGGCTGACGACTGCCGCGCCGGCCCTCAGCGGCCGGCGCGCCAGTACAGCGGGACCTGTAGGATCGCTGCTCCCCGCCCACGCCAGCGCCGTCGACCGCTTAG
>PWTM01000142.1 GCA_003563855.1 PVC group bacterium
CGGCGCAGGGCCCGCAGACGCCGGCGCACCCCGTTCGCCCGCCGCAGCCCCGCCGAAAGCCGGGCCTCGTCGAGCGGAACGCCCGCGCAGCATTCCAGCGCCCGCCCCACGCGGCGCAGCTCGCCGGCGACGAACGCGACCTGGTCGACCGTAGCGCGCCCGCCGCCGGGCAACGGCACGGACGGCTCGCCGGGGTCCGGTTCCCGCCGGTGGGGCATCTCCCACCAGAGCACCGGAAATCCCAGCCCGTTCAGCCGCTGGGTAATCGCCGAGAAGTCGTCGCACACCGCACCCGCGCTGCACACCAGCAGGTCCGGCAGCGGGAAATGACGGCGGGTCACGAAGGCGCCGAGCATGGCGCGCACGGGGCAGAAGGTCTCGTCGATCCCGAGCCGGTCCGCCTCCGCCAGCAGCGCGTCGCTCATCTCCATCACGCACGGCGTCCACCAGGCGCCGTCGGGATAGAAGGCCGTCACGTCCGGCAGGCTGTAGGCCATGACCGGCACCGTGCCCAGGTCCTTCATCGCGCCGACCAGCCGGCGCCCCGCCGCGCGTGCCGCGTGCAGACGATCCTCCTCCGTGAGCAGGAAGTTCCAGAGCCGAAGCGAGGCCGGCGCGTTATCGAACCGCAGCCGCAGCAGCCGCAGATCGCCCTCCGCAACGTGCCGGCGCAACGGGCCGCCGTACGAAGGCTCGCGCAGTCCGGCGCGCGTGAGCGCCGCGTACCGGCCGTCCCATTCGTCGAGCGTGATCCGTGCCGGGGGCGCGTTCACGCCGACATCTCCAGCAGCGCCTGGACCCGGGTCGCCCAGGACCCGTCCGGAACGCCGTCGCCCGCCAGGTCCACCGCGAGAACCGGCGAGTCCAGGACCGCGCGCACGCGGGGCAGTTCGGCCCGCCAGAGATCGCACCAGGGGTGCGTGACCAGCACCGTGCCGCGAAACGGCAGGGTCCGCCGCGCTTCGGCCAGCCAGTCGAACAGCGCGGTATTGGGGCGCCGGAATACGGCCGGGATGTGGCCGAAATAGGCGTCCGCCAGCTCGTCCAGGGGATCCGACCCCAGCCGGCGGCGGTCGAACCGACGCGGCCATTCCCGCTCGCCCGATTCCGTGGCGTCCAGGATCACGCGCCCGCCCGCCCGGTCGATCGCGTCCAGCAACCCGAGATCGCACGTTCGGAGCGGCGACCCGAGCAGGAGCAGCGGGATCCCTCCCCGCGAATTGCCCGACCCGTCGCCGTCCGCCTCAGGGAGTTCCCCCGCGGCATGGAACCGCGCGGTCAGCTCCGCATGGGCCCGCGAGGTCATCCCGTCGCGCAGACCGGCCAGGCGCTCGCGCAGGCGCTCGAAGCGCTCCATCTCCGAGGCCAGCCGGCCCGGCTCGGGCGCCCGCCCGCCAACCCGCTCGAGGAATCGACCGAGCCGCCGCAATTCCGCGCGGTAGTAGCGATGCGCGGCGGGCGTCTGCCAGGTCGACGGCACGTGAAAGAGAAAACGGCCCGCCCCCTCGCGATCGCCATCCTCGGCCGAACGGCGCATCTGGTCGCAGGTCACAGCGAACACGGCCGCGACGGCATCGCCGGATTCGACGCCGGCCGCAAAGGCGGCGGCATAGGGGCAGCGTCCCTCTGCCTCGCGAACCCCGGCCGGGGAAGGCATCGGCCGGGACGGCTGAAGGCCGTGGGCCGCGATCCATTCCGGCGGAATGAACGGCGAGTGGAATGCGATGGTCCCCGGCGGCGTCAAGCCACGGAACCCGGTGAAAACGGCGCCGCCGCGAGCCCCCCGGAACGCGACCGCGCCGTCTCGAAGAGCGCTTCGACGCGCACGGCGATGCGGGCCGAATCCGAGGGCGAGTAGTCGGTCTCGATCCGAAGGTACGGAAGCCCCAGGTCCGCGGCGACCTCCCGCTTCACGCGGTTGGACTCCACGTCGTAGGTCAGGCAGGCCTGCCAGATCAGCTCGATCACGGCGTCCACCTTGTAGTCGACCGCCAGCCGTTTCAGGAGCTCCATGCGGCGCCGATTGGGCGTCATGACGGAACACGGCAGATGGAAATACTTCTCCGCGATCGCGCCCAAAGGATCGGGCGCATCGGCATCCACGTCGTCGAGGATCGGCTTCAGGCCGGTACAGTTCTCCATGCAGACGATGACCCCGCCATGCGCCTCGACCAGGTCCACGACGCGCTCCGCGCCGTGAACCACCGGAACGCCGGTCAACAGCACGCGCACGCGGTCGGACAGGTCGGCCCGGCCCGGCGCGGCTTCGACGGCCTTCAGCGCCGCCGCGTAGCGTTCCAGGTCCGCCGGCAGGCCGGAGATCAGGCTCTTGAGGTCAAGCAGCTCGCGCCCCGTGAACGGCGGGGGAACGCGGCGGAGCGTTCCGGCCAGCCCGCGCCGCAGCGCCCGTTCCCGGTTCATCCGCCGGATGCCCTCGCGCAGGCAGTCGTCCGTGATGTCCACGCCGAAGCGGCGGCCGAGTTCCGCGCGCAGCTCTTCGAGTTCCACGCGCCAGTGTGCGAACGCGGCCGGATCGTCCGGCTTCTGGGGCAACTCCAGCACGTGCATCGGCCGCTGCTCGGCCATCAGCTCGTACATCTTCTTCTTGCCGTCGCAGGTCGTCTCCGCCACCAGCAGATCGGCCATCTCCAGGAACGGGTTCGTGCCGGTCACGTGGTAGCCGAAGGTCGACTTGATCAGCGGGCAGAGGTTGGCCGGGAGGGTCTCCTCGGCGGCCGGGATCTTCCCGGCGTCCCCGCCGCAGAGGCAGACCGGAAGCCCCCCAGCGGCGAAGACCAGCTCCCGCGGCGTGTACTCGCAGAGGATGCCCACCACCGGCCGGCCAGCCGCCTTGGCGGCCGTGGCCGCCTCGTAGCAGTGCTGCACCATATCCCCGAACCAGGCCAGGGTCGGGGCCAGGGCCGGCGAAGGCGCCGGTCCGGGATCTGACGGCAACGGCGGCTGTCGCGGATCGGCCTCGCCCGGCGAAGGCCGATCCGCTTCGGCGCGGCTACGTCCACAGGCGCTCACGAGGGTTTCCGCGCGACGAGCAGCGCCTGGGCGATCTTCCCGGCGTCCGCCAGCTCCTTGATGAAAACCATTTCTCCGCCCAGCGCCTCCATCAGCTCCTGGTCGAAGCCGATGATCCGCAGCGCGTCGGAGGTCAACTGCTCCGTGAGCATGCGGATATACAGGTCGATGCTGGCGGCGTACCGGCCCGTTTCCTCCGCGCGCGCGACGTCCAACCCGGACGCCTCAAGCAGGCCGCGGTAGTCCCCGATCGACGCGAGCGTCGGGAACTTCATGAACCGCATGAAGCGCTCGGCTTCCGCGGACGCCAGGGGAACCGCCCCCTCGACCCAGTCCGTAAAGGCCACCTGCCCGCCGGGCCCGACGAGGCGCGCGGCCTCCCGGATCAGCGCGGGCTTGTCGACCACGTAGCACCAGGCGTCCTCCCC
>PWTM01000360.1 GCA_003563855.1 PVC group bacterium
CACGCGACACCCGACACGCCCACGCCGCTTGACGGCGTTGCGGCCGGCGGCCAGTATGCCACCCGTGGATGACGGGAAATCCTTGAGCGGGGGCGATCGGTCCACCCTCTGCCGGCGACCACTGAGTGGTCGCCGGCCCCCGTTACAGACAAAAGCGAGGAGCACGCCATAAAAACAACGCGAACATGGATGTGTATCGCAGCCATCGGATGCAGCCTCCTGGCGGCAGCGCAGGCGCCGGCGGAACCGCCGGACGCGGCGGCCCCGGCGGCGGCGCCGGATCTCCTGAAGGGCGAAGGGCCGGCGCCCGACGCGGCGCGGCCGGACTGGTTCCTGCATTTCTATGGCACCCACGGATGGATCCACGGGACCACGGACGCGGAGCGCAACCACGCCCGCCAGATCCTGGTCACCCGCGTGCCGCGCTTCTCGGAAGTCCGGGACGCGATCCGGCCCGGCGACGTGATCCTGGGCGTCAACGGCCGGCCGTTCGACCGGCAGCCGGTCTTCCAGTTCCGCGAATCCTCGACCCCGGCCACGCGCGCGGGCGAGGCGCTGACCGTGACGATGTGGCGACCGGGCTGGGAAGAACCGAGGACGGTGCGGATCGAGCCGCGCGATCCGCGTCCCGTCTTCACGGGGGATGATCCCGAGGTGCTCACGGACGAGGACCTTGCCGATGCGCAGAATCTTGGCGCCACCGGTCTGCGGGGGTGGATGTTCGGGAGCACGCAACGCGGGCACCAGGTGGATGTCGGGAACCTGCGGCGCGCGCACCAGATCAAGATAACCCAGGTGGACGAGGGATCCCCGGCCGACGGGATTCTGCGGGTGGGGGATGTAATTCTTGGCATCGGGGACAAGCCTTTCGAAGATCATGCGCGGCGCGAACTCGGCGAGGCCCTCACGCGCGCCGAGACGGAAGAAGGGGGCGGGCGGCTTCGCCTCCTGCGCTGGCGCGATGGCGAGACCGAACCGGTCACGCTGCAGATCGCGGTCATGGGCACGTACAGCGACACGGCGCCTTGGGACTGCGCGAAGAGCGAGCGGATCATCGAGAACGCGCTGGCCTATATTGAGCGGCGCGGAACCCCGATCGGCGGCGAGCTGGGCATCCAGGCGCTGGTCGGATCGCTGGGCCTGCTGGCGACGGGCGAGGAACGGGTCCTGCCGCATGTGCGGGAGCATGTCGAGCTGCTGGTCCGCCAGGTGGACGAAGCCGGCGGGGAGCCGCCGGCCGCCGGCCTGTCGTCCTGGGCCTGGGGCTACGCGAACCTGCTGTTGACCGAGTACTTCCTGGCGACCGGCGACCGCCAGGCGCTGCCGGCCATCGAGGCGTACAGCCGGGCCCTGGCGCGGGGCCAGGCGATGAGCGGCACCTGGGGGCACAGCATGGCGATGCCGGATCCGGTGACGGGCGGGCCGCATGGCCCCCTCGGCGGGTACGGCACCATGAACCAGTCCAGCACCGTCTGCTGGATTTCGCTGGTGCTGGCCCGGCGCTGCGGCGTTTCCGAGCCGGTGATCGAACGCGCCATCCGCAACAAGGCCGCCTTCTTGAACGACTTTATTGACGTCGGGACCATCACCTACGGCGACAACCTGCCGGGCGGGCTGCTGCACGACGACAACGGCAAGACCTCTGCGGCGGCGGTGGGCTTCGCCGCGCTGGGCGAGGAAGCGGGCACGGATTTCTTCGGCCGGATGACCGTGGCCTCGCATTCGATCCGCGAATACGGTCATACGGGGCACTACTGGAGCGATCTCTGGGGCGGGCTCGGCGCCGCGCGCGCGGGCCGCGAGGCCTGCGCGGCCTTCCTCCGCGAGGACCTCTGGCGCATCGACCTGGAGCGGCGCTGGGACGGCGGCTTCGGCTTTCAGCCGAAAATGGGTGCGTACAGGAACTGGGATACGACCGGTTCGCGCCTGATCCTGTTCAGCATTCCGCGCCGGCAACTGGCGATCACGGGACGCGATCTCCTCACCGTCGAGCTGACGCCGGAACAGCTCGCCGAGGCCATCGAGGCGGGCCGGCAGCCGGCGGGCGTGATACGCTGGCCCGAGAGGTATAACGATCTTCCCGCGGCGGACCTGCTGCCGTTGCTGGGCCATTGGTCCCCGGTGACGCGCGAACAGGCCGCGCGCTCGCTCTCCGCCCGGGAGGACGCTTCCATCGAGGCGGTGCGCGCGATGCTCGGCTCGGAGAATCGCTGCGCGCGCTACGGCGCCTGTACCGCGTTACGGCACCTCGGGCGCAGGGCGCAGCCGGCCGTCGGGGACCTGATCGCGCATCTCGATTCGGAGGACCGCGTGCTGCAGGTCAACGCCATCATGGCGCTGGGGACGACGGACGATCCGCGGGCGGTGGAGGCGCTGTTCGACCTGGCGGGCCGCGAGGTCGCGGACGATCCGTACGATGTCGTCCGCCGCCGGGTCGCCGGATCGCTCTTCGGCCGGGGCAACCTGGTCGAGCGGGCGCGCGCGGTCGAGGACCGCGAACGGATGCTGGGGGCAACCCGCGAGTTCCTGACCTCCATTACGGGCGATACGCGCACGGTGGTCGCCCACAACGTGGTGCCGGCCCTCTCGCTCGAGGAGTTCAAGGCCCTGTGGCCGCAGATCGAGCATGCCAGGAACACCCCTGCCACCACGTACAACACCGAGATCCACATGGCGACCCTGCGCCGGCTGCGGGACTTCCGGGTGCGGGAGGGGATCGACCATGCCGCGGCGTACGTGACGGAAATGCGGGGGCACGGAAGCCAGGTCCGCGTGCCCGAAGTGCTGGAGATTCTGCGCGGCTACGGGGCCCATGCCCGGGCCGCATTGCCCGAACTCGAACGGGCCGCGGACTACTTCGAGCACGAGGAGCAGAACTTTCCGCGGCACCTTTCCCTCCAGAAGGCCGAAAACGTGCGGAACTTCATCCGCGAGCTCGAGGCCATGGAGGACCCGGGCGAGGACGCCGAGCCCCTGATCGCCATCGCCGACGGCTGGCGGTGATCTGAATGCGGAAGGCGGAATGCTGCGGACCGGTGCGGGGTGGGGAATGAAACTCCAACGCCGAACGCCGAACCCCTATGAAGCTACGGCGGACAGGTGCGGAAAGGGGAACATGCGGAGGGCAAACGGGTGAAAGGAAGCAGGAGAGTATTGGCTATGGCGCTTGTAGGGTCTGGCGGTTTGGTGTGGGCCGCGGGAGGGGCGAGTCCCGACAGGGAGATGGTGTACAAGCGCGTCGGGGATTTGGAGCTCAGGCTGCACGTATTCCTGCCGGAAGACCATGCGGCGTCGGACCGTCGTCCGGCGATCGTCTTCTTTCACGGCGGGGGCTGGAATCAAGGGAGTCCGGCGCAGTTCTATCATCAAAGCCGCTACCTGGCTTCGCGGGGCATGGTGGCCATCTCGGCGCAATACCGGCTGCGGGATCCGCGCTTCGGCGTCGAGGACGGCAAGTCGGCCATCCGCTGGGTGCGCCGGAACGCGGCAGAGCTCGGTATCGATCCCGATCGTATAGCCGCCGGTGGCGGCTCGGCCGGCGGTCAGATCGCCGCCGCGGCCGGAACGACGAGCGCATTCGAGCAGGAAGGCGAGGATCCGGGTATCCCCTCGCGTCCCAACGCGCTGGTCCTGTTCAATCCGGTATTCGACAACGGACCGGGCGGTTACGGGCATGAGCGGGTTCAGGAATACTGGCGCGCGTTCTCGCCGATGCACAATATTCATGCCGGGACGCCTCCGACGATCGTTCTGTCGGGCACGCGAGACGATCGGATTCCCGCCGAAACCGTTCGGGCGTACCAACGGCGCATGGAGGAACTGGGACTGCGTTGCGACGTGCGCCTGTACGAGGGACAGCGGCATGGCTTCTTCAACACCCACAACCGCCGATACTTCGCCCTCACCGTGATCGAGATGGATCGTTTCCTCGCTTCCCTCGGATACCTGGAGGGCGAGCCAACCCTGCCCGCGCCATAGGCGCGCCCGGAACGGCGGAGGGCGGAATTCCGGACAACGGGTAAGGGGTTCGGGTAAGAGTATACGGGTAAGGCTGACGGTGAAGAGCGACGATTAAGGGTGCGGTGAAGTGTGAGCGCTTAATCGCCACACTTAAACGTGCACTTAGCCGCCCTTCTTAAATGCGCGCTCTTCAGCGAACCGCTTCCGACGGTGTTCTTCCTTCGGTCTTCGATCGCAATCTTCGGCGGCGTTTGGCGTGCGCCGGCCGCAGTCACGACGGAGCGCGCAGCGCGGTAGAGCGGCGCGGCGACGTCGCTTTCGCCGTGCCGCATATTCCCTGTCCCCATCGCCGCCATACAGTCGTCGGCGCTTCCTGGTCTCCGCTTGCCTACGGCTCAGGCTCGACGAGTTCGGGTGCGGCGAAGTCCTCGGTCATGTCGTAGGGCAGGCGCCAGAGCCGGTCGCCCGCCTTGTTGGTGAACCAGAGGTGCGATTCGGAGAAGTCGTCCGCATCGCCGTCGGCCCAGTAGGCGTAGAAGTCCGGATGGGCGTTGCGCGGGCGGCGGGCGTAACTGTGGTTGCGCGGGCTGTCGGACGTGACATCGCGTTGCTTCGTCCAGGTCGCGCCCTGGTCGACGCTCGTCCAGAGTTCCACCTCGCCGCCGGTGCCCCAGTACTGCGGACCGGCGCCGATGGGGGCGATGATCTTCCACGTGCCGTCGTCCTCGATGTAGATCGAACCCATGTCGTAGTTGTGCAGGGCGGGGGCGACCTGGTGGAACAGCCATTCCTCGCCGGTCCAGCGGGCGATCATCCAGGCGCGCGGATCGCCGCCCGGGCCGGGCTGGTGATGCTTGGAGGTGATGTAGAGGATGACCGGGTGGCCGTCGGCGTCGGCGGTCATGTCGCAGATATACACCAGGGCGTTGTCGGCGGGGTCGGCGTTGGTCGAATAGTCGCGGATGCGCGCGGGGTTGTCGGCCGTGGTGAGCGGGATCGTGAGCACGGTACCGTCGGCCGTGGTCCATGTCTCGCCCAGGTCCGGGGTTTCCATGTAGTAGAGGTCCGTGCGCCGGTCGACGTTGCCGCCCGGGTGACGGTTGAAGGAGGTCAGGATGCGGTCGCCGACCTGGTCGCTGGTCTGGTAGTGGCCGCCAATGCCCGCGAGCTTCTGCTCGGCGTCCCATGCGACGCCGTTGCGGCTGGTGCGGAAGTAGAGTTCGCGCCCGGCGGTGTAGCGGGTGTAGGTGAAGAAGAATCCCTTGCCCTCGAACCACCACGGCTGCGGATAGGTGAACTCCCAGTCGGGCAGGTGCTCCCAGTCGTGGATGCCGTAGGGTACCCGGCTGCGATAGACGTTTCCGAGTCGTCTCGTGCTGCGACCGCTGACGAAGATCCAGAGATAGCCTTCCTCGTCGATGGAGAGCGAGCCGTTGTCGTGGGGGTCATCGACCGGGCTGCGGTCGTGGACGACGACCGGGCGCGCGACGAGACCGGTGTTGTGGTCGTAATAGGAGACGAGAATGAGGAGCTTCTTCTCGTTGGCCTCGGTTGTGCCGCCCCAGGTGAGATAGGTGCGGTTGACCTCGGGCACGTAGTGCGCCATGGGGACGTGGTTCGCGGTGTAGGTGCCGAGTCCGCCGGAGTATTTCGACCCGTATGCGTTCGCTTGTCCCAGGTCGAACCAGATGCCGCGGAATCCGCCGGCTTGCGGATAATCCGCCAGATTCGGCGGATCTTGAAGCCCGACGCGCAGTCTCAGGAAGCACCGGGGCAGCGGAGGGTCGAGCACCAGCGTGCGCGAGAACCACTCGGTCACGGGGTCCTGGGTCTCGTCACCGCCGATCGGGCGCCAGATTCCATGCACGAGGTCATCGGTCCACTCGGCGATATAGTCGACGTCGGTGGCGGCCTTCGGGTAGGCGAGGGTGATCGCATTGGGCAGGTCGGAGAAGTCCGCCACCGGCAGGGGAGCGGAGCCGGGCTCGTTCGGATCGCCGCCGAGCGCGTGTTCCAGCAGGTTGAGGGTCCCGTCGCCGTCGGGGTCGGCGAAGGGGTTGGCCTCCGCGGTCACGTCCGGGTCGAACCGGGCCTCGCGGAACTCCTGCCAGGTGGGCGTCTCGCCGGGCGGCGGCGGCGGAGGCGGCGGCGGAGCGGGGGTGGCGATGAAGCTTCCCTCCGCCAGGGGCGCGTCGTGGAGCCGCACCCGGCCGATGAGGCCGGTGAATGGCGAGCTGGGCTGGGCGGTGGCGCCGACGGTGAGCGGGGCCGAAGATGCGTACGGCGGGGTGGCCAGGCCGTCGAGGGCGGCGGAGGCGAAGGGCGTGTCGGCTTCCAGGTCCTTCAGGTAGACCGTGCCCTGCGCTCCGTGGACGACCACGGCGAGATGGTAGTTCCTGCCGGCCACGACGTCGAGCACGTCGCGGACGATGGTATTGACGCCATCGGCGCTTTGCAGAAAGCGGATCTTGCCGCCGTGGATGCCGAGCGCCCACGATTTCTCTTCGGTATCGGCACACCAGCGTCCCACCAGCACCTGCGTCTCGCCCGCCACGTCATCGGCGCGGAACAGCACCTCGGCCGTCATGATCGAGGCATCCCAGGCGGGCATCTCGTCGGCCGCCAAGTAGCCGCTGTCGGAGAAGGACGCGGACTTGCCGAAGAAGTGTGTAGCCTCGAACGGGCTGACGGTCGGCGCCGCGATGGCGAGGTCGATGTCCGCGGGGCCCGAGTCGGCCAGAAATCCGGGGGCGTCCTCGAACTGCCAGTCGGCCAGCGGCAGCACCGGTGGCGCCGAGATCAGGAGTTCCGCCTGCGCCAGCTTGACGTTGGAGAGGCGTACCTCGTCGATGGCGCCGTCCCACAGGGCCCCGCCCTGGCCGGTCGAGCCGATCGTAAAGGGCGCGGTGGAGTTGTGGACGGTGGAATAACTGCCGGGCCCCGAGACGGACTGCGATTTGGCGTAGTTGAAGACCTGCAAGTCCGAGGTGCCCAGATCCTGCACATAGATGGTGATCGCCGACGAACCGGAGTCCGTCACATCCACCGCCATGGCGGCGTAGTAGTTCTTCCCCGCGGTCAAGGTCGGCCCCTCGTATTGGGCCGGGGATCCGCCGTTGGGCGAGATATAGGCCCGGAGCTGGCCGGTGTTGGTCATCACGAGGGCGTAGCTCCGTTGGTCCTCGAAGTCCCCGCCCGAGCCGAAATGCCCGGCGATCACGCGTGAGGTGGCTCCGATCGAATCCGGAGAGAAAAAAGCTTCCAGGGTGAACCGGTTGCTGGTGAAGGCATCGTTGTCGTCGGCGGTGAAGTAGTTCGAGCCGTTGAAGCTGGCGGCGTCCAGGTTTGCCGCCCCGGTCCGGGGCACCGGGTTGCTGAACGGGGTGGCGACCTGGGTGACGCTGCCGTGGTTCGTCAGCGAGTGGCTGCCGGCGGAATCGGCCAGGAAGCTGCCGCCCTCGAAGCGCCAGTAAGCGACGGCGCCGGCCCGGGCCGGCGGGGCGAGGAGGATGGCGCCGAGCGCGGCGAGCAATGGGATCAAGTGGGTATTATTCTTCATAATCGCAGATTCCGTCCAGGTCAGGCTTTCGCCCGCCACCCAGGAATGGAAACCGATGAGGTTCGCGACAAGGTTTCAATGTCTCTTCAAAGGCGAAATCCGCGACCCGTCTCCCTCGACCGGCCGCGGATTTCTCCGTGGATCACCGAATGTCCGGACGGTCAGCCCTTCAATCGGCGGCGTACGAGCAGCGCGGCGCCAAACAGCGCCATCAACCCCACCACGCCCGGCTCGGGGATAATCAGGAGTTGATCCTGGGTCAGGACGGCGTTCGAGAGGCGGACTTCATCGATGGTGCCGTCCCACAGGGCCCCGCCCTGGGCTGTCGAGCCGATCGTAAAGGGCGCGGTGGGTTGGTTAAGCGCAGAGAGGGTATCGCTGAAAGTGAACACATCCAAAGTGTCGGTGCTCAAATCCTGCAGATACATGGTCAGTGAGGTCGTATCGATATCCACCGCCATGGCGGCATAGTAGTTCGTGCCTACCTCAACAGTGCCCACATCCCATATTCTCTGGTTGGGGTTTCCTTCGCCGGTGCTTGACATCAAGACTCGGAGCTGGCCACCACGCACACCAAGGGCGTAGCTCCGTTGATTCTCGTAGGGCTCGTCCGAGCCGAAATGCCCGGCGATCACGCGCGTGGCGGTTCCGGGGTCCGAAGCCATCGAGAAAAACGCCTCCAGGGTGAACTGGTTGCTGGTGAAGTCACCGTGGTCGTCGGCGGTGAAGTAGTTCGAGCCGTCGAAGCTGGCGGCGTTCAGGTTTGCCGCCCCGGTCTGGGGCACCGGGTTGGGAAAGGCGCTGGCGACCTGGTCGACGCTGCCCACATTCGTGAGCGCGTGGTTGTTGCCCGAGGAATCCGCCAGGAAGTCCCCGCCCTCGAAGCGCCAGTAGGCGACGACGTTGGCATGGGCGGAAGCGACGAGGGCCAGTGCGGCCAGCGTCCCCAGGATGGTTTTTGCGAATCGATGCTTCATTTGACCTTTCCTCCCTTTCGTTGTCCTCTTCGGATCTCCTCTGCGCTCCGTAACACTTGGCGAAATAGTCCTTCTGCCCTGTACGCGGCAGAGAATAGCGCGACGCGATCTCCGCTGTAAATAGACCGATTGCGGATATTGTACGGCACTATTGCGTCACGTTCGGGAACTCGAATCGTCCACCGTTCGCGCTGCTCTCGTCGACCGAAAGAGGCAAAAGATGAAAGAGCGACGGCGCGAGGCTACTGCAAAGGGGGGCACTCTTATGCGCCACGATTCGTCGGACTCGTGTTATGCTTTGGCGCATGACCGCGCGGACCCGATCGAAGAAGACTGGGAAGCGAGCGCGGAGATCCGGCGTGTCGGCCACGCGGCGCAAGGCGCCGACCGTCGCGCTGGGGATCAGCCCGAGTCCGCGAATCCTGGCCGAGGCGCAGCAGCGCGGGTGGCGGCTCGTGCAACTGCAGTATTGCCGCTACGTGATCCCCCCGGGGCTGGAGATCGAGGGGGCGCTCCTGGAGACGCCGATCCCCGATCCACGCACCCGGAAGATCCTGGCGCGGGTGCGGGCGGCCGTGCGGATAGGCGTGGCGCCCACCCGGGGGGATCGCCGGCTTCCGGCCATCCTGCCCGACCAGGCGGCGGAGGGACGCCTCGCGGCGGAACATTTCGCCGAACGCGGATTCCATCATGTGGGCTATGTCGGGAACCGGCCGTTGCAGGAATTGCGGACCCTTTTCGAGCGATTCCGGGACCGGGCGGCGGAGTTGGGCATGAAGTGTCATCTCCTCCAGATCACCCCGGTCGAGCGCGTCGTCGACTTGGATTCGTGTATCCTGTCCAAGCAGAAGACGTTCACCGACTGGTTGCGCACGGTTCCCCAACCCCTCGGCCTCCTTGCCCCCAACGACAAGCGCGCGGCCCGCTACGCGATGTGGGCCGCCGAAGCCGGCTTCCGCATGTCCGTCGACATCGCCATTCTCGGACGGGGAAATCGGCTCGAAATCTGCGAGAGCGCGGTGCCACCCCTCTCCTCCATTGATATGAACGCGGGGGGACGGATCGGGGCGGCTTGCGACCTTCTCGCGCGGTTGATGGCCGGCGAACCTCCGCCCCGGGCGCCGGTCATCGTGCCGCCGACGGGCATTGTGGAGCGTGAGAGTACGCGCCTTCTCGCCACGCCCGACCCGGATGTGGCCGCGGCGTTGCGCTACCTCTGGGACCACCTGGCGCAGGATCTTTCCGTGAACGACGTGGCGCGGGCGGTCGGCGTAGCGCGGCGCAAGCTCGAGCGGGCCTTCCAGCGCAGCCTGCGCCGCGGCATCAATGACGAACTGCGCCGCAAGCGGCTGGAGGAACGCTGCCGGCTGCTGCTCGCGACCGACCTCCCCGTCGCCCAACTGGGGCCCGCCGTCGGTTTCCGCAGCCTGACCAATCTCAACCGGGCCTTCAAGGCGGCCCACGGCATGACGCCGCAGCAGTATCGAACGCGGAACGCCGAGTGATGGGGACGCGGGATGCCGAATGCGGAACGTTGCGAATGCGGAATGCGGAATGTTGAATGCTGAAAGCCATTAATTCTCTGTCCCCAACGCCTGTTTCGGCCGTCGTAGAGGAAGGGGCAAAGACGATGGCGGGAAGAAGGAACTACATCGTGAACTTTGCCGAGAACGACGCCGGGCAACTCCATCGTACCCTTTGCCGAGAACTAATTCGTAATAGTTTACGGCAAAGGCGACGAGATAGTTCGGATCGATGTCGTTTACGGCAAAGTTCACGATGCACAGCAGGCAGGGCGGCAGCGAGCGGCAAGAGTAGGCGGGTAAGGGGTTCGGGGAAGAGTATACGGGTAAGGGTGGCGGTTAAGAGTGGCGATTAAGGGTGCGTTGAAGCCAACGCTTAATCGCCACTCTTAACCGAACACTTAACCGCCCTTCTTAAACGTATACTCTTCACCGACCCGCTTCCGACGGGATTCTTCCTTTGCTCCCCGCTACTCGACCATCCAGTCGCCCTCGGGGTTCCGGTGGAGGGTCACGCTGGCGGGGAATAGATAGCGGGGATCGCCGCGGTCGAGCACGCTCTGCACCAGCACCCGCAGGCTCGGCCTGGGCGTGGCCGTGAGCGTCCGCCCTTCCACCTGGACCGTCACGTCTTTTCCGGGCTCGAACAGGTCCGGATGCAGGTAGAACCGGACGAAGTTGCCGATCTCGCGGACCTGGATCGTGGGCGATTCGTCGTCCAGCTCGACGACGATCCGGTCCGCTTCCAGTTCGACATCCGCGTCGAAGCGGTCGATGCCGATCCAGTAGTGCAGGTTGCCCTTTTCGTCGGTCGGCCAGAAGCCGGCCTCGCGGTCCCCGCTCCGGTGGGCGCGCGTACCGAGATTCCAGACGATCTTTCGGGGAAGCGGATCGCGGACCTGCCGGTCCAGCCAGCGGACCGAATGGGCGTCGACCTCTTCGGTCGGGGCCTCCGCGCCCTTTTCCAGCCAGGCGGCCGGATCGGTGAAGACGCGCTGGGTGGAGTTCGCCGGCCCGCGGTCCATGAAGCCGTGGTCGCGTCCGGCATGGATGTAGGTCGCGTGCGGGTACAGCCCGGGATGCGCCTCCCGGAGCGCGCCGATCCGGACCCCGTACTCCGCGGCCACCCGGTTCCGGTTGTAGGCCGCGTCCCGCTCGCCGACCTGGATGAGAAAGGCCAGCCCGGCATAATTGTCGGGGCGCACGTTGTTCGGATGGCCGGCGGACATCGCGGCGCCCGCCCACCGGTCCGGCATGCGCGCCGCCACCTGGTAGACGGCGTCGCCGCCGGCGCTGAACCCGAGGAGGTAGACCCGGTTGGGATCGACCTGACCGAACGCGATCATGTTCTCGATGATGCGGTCGTAGGCGACGAAGGACTGGTCCCGCCAGTGCAGGTTCCATTCGTTGTTGACGCCGCGGGGCGCGAGGTAGATCCCGCATTCGACCCCGTCGCGGTAGTAGACCTGCATGTGGTTCCACTGCGAATCGTTGACCCGGGCCGGCGCCCCGCCGCCGCCGTGGAGGGCGATGTACAGCGGGTAGCCCTCCTCGGGCTTCTCGCCGATGGTCGTGGTCGCGTACCGCATGGTCTTGCCGTCGTAGGCGATCGCCCGGTTCTCCTGCTCGGCCTGCCGCCGCTCGTCGCCCGTGACCTCCTGCACGTACCGCTGCCAGACCCGCTCCGTGACCTCCGCGAGATCTTCGGGCCGGATCCGCAGGTCCTGCTCCTCGAGCTGCGCGAGGAGATCGGCCAGGCGGTGCTCCGAGAGCAACGGCTCCAGCGTCTCCAGCGAGGCCGTGTCCGCCTCGCGGATGGCGTAGCGTTCCGTCACGTTGACGGCAGGCACGGACCGGTTCGACGGCGCCCAGACGAGGGGGAAATGTGTGCCGGTCGGCTGGAAGGAGGCGGCGTAGATCGCGTGCCGTGGTTGATCGGAGATCTGCTGGGCGGCCCGCTGCGCGAACCAGGTCCGGTTCAGCGCCGTCGACTCGGAGGCCCCGAGGACATGCCATCCGTCATCCCAGACTTCCACCCAGGTGTGATTGCCGCCGCCGTCCACCCAGGAGGGCGTGCCCACGACCCGGGCGGGGATCCCGACGGCCCGGCAGGCGCTCACGAGCAGGATCGAGAGGCCGGTGCAGGAGGCCTTGCCTTCCTGCATCGTTTCGAAGGGGCTCATACAGGCTCGCGACCGCTGCCGGGAATAGGCGACGCCCAGCTCGTCGAAGATCCGGGTGTTCAGCCGAACCGCGGCCTCCCCGGCGGTCTCGCAATCCTCCACCATCGGGCCGAACCGCTCGAAGAAGGGCTTGCGCCAGGCATCGCGCGGCTCGTCGAGATTGGCGAAGGGCAGGACGTCGTTGAGGAACAGGGCTTCCGGAACGTCGCGTGCCCAGGGGAATGCCTCGCGCGCCCGGAACGCATAGGCGACGTGTTCCGCGAGGAACTCGGGCGTCAGCGTCGCCCGATCGCCCTCCGGCATGTGCGCCAGGAGGAAGTCGGCCGCCGCGTGCTGCTCCGCCGGAAGAAGCCGCTTCACGGCCGTGCCCAGGTCCGTCGAGGGTCTGCGCGGACTGGCCATGGCCAGGAGGAGCAGCGCGGGAAGCGCCATCAGGATCGTTCGGTTCATGGATGTTACGTTCTCCCTTTGCGTGATTCGGTCGCGGCCCGTGCATGGCCGCTCACTTCACACCCAGCCGGCGCGCTCGTCAAGGGTTCCCGCGCCGTGGACTTTCCCCAGGGCGCATCTCACTTCGGGCGGTGCAACACCCGCATGGACGGGGCATGGGAGCCGATGTAGTTCGCGGCAACGTTGACGGACACGTTAGATCCGGTGGAGTTTACGAGGAAGTTGACGCCG
>PWTM01000120.1 GCA_003563855.1 PVC group bacterium
CAGGGTTGACCCGGTCGAGATCGACAGGCTCTGTGATCAACTTCTCGGGTCGTCTGGGGCGGAGATCGCAGCGATGATCCGGGACGCGCGGACGCGCGCCCGCGCAAAGCGCACGCCGTTAACATTTGTGGACATGAAGGCCGCCGCAGACGCGATCCGCCCCCCAGTGGACCCCGGTTTGATCTGGCGGATCGCCGTGCATGAGGCGGGCCACCTGCTCGCAGGTCATCTTCTGCAGCTTCCGTCGGCCAGCCGTGCCATCGTTACCGGAAGCGACGGACGTGTAATCCGGCCGTACCCGACATGTCGGCTCCCCGGGACCGTCAGCGCAATGATCGTTCATCATCTTTCGGGACGGGTCGCGGAGAGTCTCGTCTTCGATGTGATCAGCCACGGCGCCGGTAGCGGTCCGGAAAGTGATCTCGCCTGCGCGACCCGGACCGCCGTGGCGGCCGAGTGCAGCTATGGTTTCGGGGCCTCGTTGGGCTGGATCGACCCGGAAACGCCGCTCTATCTGCTCCCGCGCGACATTCAGTCCCGGGTCGAGGACCGGCTGGCCGAGGCCGAAGCCCGCACGCGGCGGATTCTGACGCAGCGGAAACCAGACATCGAGCGGATCGCCCGGGTTCTGATGGAGAAGCGGGACCTGAACGCCCGGGAGATCGCGGATATCCTGTCAGACATCCCCATCAACTCACGTGACGCAGAGGGCTCGCTCCAACCCTGCTCCCGGAAACCACCGCACCCGGCTGGTCCATCCGGCGCCCGGGACCAGGGGGGCGGACCTGTACACTCGATCCCGGACGAGGCCTGATCGTCATGCACTTTTACACGGCTGATCCGCATTTCTTTCACCAGAACATCCTGAAACACTGTGCGATGATGAGCGACAACCATGTTGGCCGCGAACGTCAACCAAGATGGCCGGTGGCCCCAGGCGGAGGGCGGGCGTAGCCCGACCGTAGACTGGGGCCACCGGCTTCTCTCTCGTCTGGGGGGTGGGTGCTGGCCGCTGCGGGCCGGTAGGGTCGAGATCTCTGAAGCCAGACGGAGATACGACCGTGCCGGGCAAACCCGTCACCGACCAGCAAGTGAGATTATACATGACTGACCGTCTCCAGCACAGCCAGCGTGTCGCAGCCGCCCGCTCGGGGTTCAGCGAACGCACCGCCCGCAGGATCGAGGCCGATCCGCGCCTTCCCTCCCAACGCAAGCCCTCCCGAGGACGCACCGTGCCCGATCCTCTCGCCGCGGTATGGGAGCCGGTGCTGCTGCCGATCCTCGAGCGTGATCCCGCCGTTCAGGCCGTCACCTTGATGCGGCACCTCCAGTTGATGCATCCCGAAGCCTTCCCGGACGATCGCGTCCGCCGGACGCTTGAGCGCCGGGTGCGCGACTGGCGGGCCTTGCACGGGCCAGAGCGCGACGTGATCTTCCGTCAGACGCCCGAGCCGGGGCGCATGGCGCTGTCCGATTTCACCGACGCAAGCGCCTTGGGCGTAACGATCGGCGGGCGGCCTCTCGAGCATCGCCTGTATCATTTTGTCCTGGCCTACAGCAGCTGGGAACATGTCGCCGTGGTCTTGGGTGGCGAGAGCTTTACCGCGCTGGCCGAGAACCTGCAAAACGCCCTCTGGACGCTCGGCGGGGTGCCGCATGAACATCGCACCGACAGCCTCTCGGCGGCATACCGCAACCTTGACGCCGCGGCCGCGGAGGATGTCACCAGGCGGTATGAGGCCTTCTGCGCCCATTACGGCATGCTCGCGAGCCGCAACAATCGTGGCGAGGCGCATGAGAACGGGTCGGTCGAGGCGCACAACAACCACCTCAAGGTGGCGCTCGATCAGGCCTTGATCCTGCGTGGCTCCCGGGACTTCGCCGAACTCGCCGACTGGCGGCGCTTCGTGGATGAGCTCGTCGCCCGCCGAAACCGGCGGCGGGAAGCTGCCCTGCGCATCGAGATGGCGGCGCTCAAGCCGTTGCCTGCCCGCCGCACGACCGACTTCACCGAGGTGGTTGCGCGCGTGACGAAGACCGGGGGCTTCGTGGTTCACCAGGTCTTCTACTCCGCGCCCTCGCAACTGATCGGCCAGCGGCTGCGGGTCCATGTCTATGATGACCGGATCGAGGCCTTTCTTGGCGCCACCCATGTCGTCACCCCCCCGCGGCGCCGCGGTCGTGAGGACGGCCTGCGCGTCCATTGCGTCAACTATCGACATGTCATCCACGCCCTGCGCCGGAAGCCCCAGGCTCTGGCAGGCTCGGTCTATCGCGACGGCCTGTTCCCGCGCTCGGAATACGCCGAGGCCTGGACCGCGCTCTCGGCGGCCTTGCCCCGTCGCGACGCCTGCCGACGGATGGTCGACCTGCTCTGCCTCGCCCATGACGACGGCTGCGAAGTCGAACTGGCACTCCTGATCACCGACACCCTCCGTCAGGGCGAGCTGCCCGAGGCCCACAGATTGAAGCAGCGGCTGGAGCCGCCGAAGCGGGTCCTTCCGGAGGACACGCCCGTCGCTCTGACAGAGCTGGCCAGCTTCGACGCGCTGCTGGAGGGTCGCGCATGACCGCCCCCGCCGCACCGCGCCCCGTCGATGTCCACGCGCTGCCTACCATGCTCACCGCGCTGCGTCTGCCGAGCTTCCAGCGCCATTGGCAGGCACTCGCGGAACGCGCCGATACCGAGGGGTGGCCGGCCTCCCGCTTCCTCGCGGCCCTGGCAGAACTGGAGTTGGCCGAGCGGGATGCCAGGCGCATCCATCGTCACCTCCAGCAGTCCCAGTTGCCCGGAGGCAAAACCCTTGGCACCATCGACTTCAAGGCCTTGCCCGGCGTGACCAAGGCCCGGATCGAAGCACTCGCCGCTGGCGATTGGGTGGAGACCGGCGCCAACCTCATCGCCATCGGCAACTCGGGCGCGGGCAAAACCCACGTCCTGTGCGCCATCGGGCATGCCCTTGTCGAAGCCGGCAAGCGCGTCCTCTACACCAGCACGACCGACATGGTGCAGAAGCTCCAGGCCGCCCGCCGCGACCTCGCCCTCGAGGCCGCCCTTGCCAAGCTCGACAAGTTCGACCTGATCATCCTCGATGACATCACCTATGCCCAGAAGGATCAGGCCGAGAGCTCCGTCCTCTGCGAACTCATCGCCCGGCGCTACGAGACCAGAAGCCTCGCCATCGCGGCCAACCAGCCCTTCAGCGCCTGGGACAAGATCTTCCCCGACCAGGCTGTCACCGTCGCCGCGATCGACCGCCTCGTTCACCACGCCACCATCCTCGAGATGAACGGCGACAGCTACCGAAGGCGTGCCGCGGCCGGACGGCAATCAGCCAAGCCTGACGCCGGAGCGACAACCTCCAGCGACAGCCTCGAAACC
>PWTM01000232.1 GCA_003563855.1 PVC group bacterium
ACGCGCGGCTCAACCTGCGGCTCGCCCTGCAGAACCGGTACGACAGCCGCCCGGCGCCGGAGTTGCGCGAGAACGATGTCGCGCTGCTCGCCGGCCTCGGCGTGACGTTCTGAGGCAACGAGCTCAATCCTCGCCCCCGCGGCCTGCGAGGTGGCGGGCGATCGATGCCGCGGTTGTTTCCTCGCCGAGGACATCGCCAAAGTCCCGGCCGGTCTCGACCGCCTTCGCCGCCGCGGCGCCGGCCGACGTCTCGCCCAGCAGGACGGCGCCGACCATCCGCCCTTCGCGGAAGACGAAGCGGCGGTGGCGCTCCGCGCCGCCATCCTCGATCACCCGATCGCCCTCCTCCGGCTCGAAGCGACCCACGCTGACCATGTCCAGGCCGAGCACTTTCAGCGTGTGCGCGCGCGGGAGCCCGCCGAACTCCGTCGACGCCCCGGCGGCGTTCATCCCGGCGACCCGGCCCTGCTGCTGGGCGGCGGCCCAGCTCCCGTAAAGCATGCCGTCGCGCTCGGCCGCGTCGCCCGCGGCCCAGGCCCGGGGATGCGAGGTGCGCAGGAAGGGATCCGTCACGATCCCGGTCTGGACCTTCAGCCCCGCCTCGGCCGCCAGCGCGGTCTCGCTGCGGATACCGACCGCGAAGACGACCCGCGCGGCCTCGACCCTGTCGCCGTCCGCGAGCCGCACCGTCAGTTTTCCGGGCACGCCTTCGATGCGCTCCGTCTGCGCGCCGGTGCGCAGGTCGATCCCCAGCCCGCGCACGAAATCGGCCATCGCCTCGCCCGCCGGCGCGGGAAGCTGGCGCGGCATCAGGTGCGGATGCCCTTCGAGCAGCGTCACCGTCACGCCGCGGCGCGCCATCGCCCCGGCCGTCTCGAGACCGAGGATGCCGCCGCCCACGACCGTGAGGCGCAGCCCCTTTTCGGCCGCCCGCAGGAGCGACCGGGCGTCCCGCAGCGTCCGCAGCGCCTGGACGCCCTCGAGGTCCGCCCCCGGAACCGGCGGGACGAAGGCGCGCCCGCCGCAGGCCAGCACCAGGCGGTCGAACGCCAGGTCCGTCCCGTCCTCCATCCGCAGGCGGCCGGCGTCGAGGTCGAGCCCGGTCGCCCGGCCCTGCACGCGCTCGATCCGCTGTTCCGCGTACCAGTCCTCCGGGTGCAGCGGAAGCGCGTCTTCCTTCGTCTCGCCGGCCAGCAGCCGGGTCAGGTTCATCCGCCAGTACGGCGGATCGGGTTCCCCGTTCACCAGCAGGATCGTGGCGTCCGGCGCGGTCCGGCGCGCCGACTCCGCGGCGGAAACCCCGGCGATCCCGCCGCCGACGATCGCCAGCCGGCCCGGTGCGTCCTCCGCCGCGGCCGCGGCCGGCGCGTCGTCCGCCGCCGCCTCGACCGGCTCGAAATCCTCGCGGCCCGCCCCGCAGACCGGGCAGGTCTCGGGCGGTTCGGGCCCCTCGTGCTCGTAGCCGCAGACGAGGCAGCGCCAGACGCGCGCCGGGGTCATTTCACCTCGACGAAACGGGCCTTCGGCGCCCCGCAGATCGGGCAGCGCTCGGGCGCCTCGCCGATCTCGACGTTGCCGCAGACGGGGCAGAGGTAGATCGCGGCGCCCGCGAGGTCCTCGCCCGCCTTCACCTTCTCGACGGCCGCGCGGTACAACCCGTGATGGACGCGCTCGGCCTCGAGCGCGTGACGGAACGAGGTCTGCACCGCCGGGCTGGCGTTCTCGGCCTCGGCCTCCGCGACGAACTTCGGATACATGGTCTGGAACTCGTAGCCTTCGCCCTCGGCGGCCTCGACGAGGTTCGCCGCGGTGTCCTTCACCTTGCCCATCGCGCGGAAGTGCGCGTGCGCGTGAACGGTTTCCGCCTCGGCGGTCGCGCGGAAGAGCTTCGCGACCTGGGAAAACCCGTCCTGCTCGGCCTTCTTTGCGAAGGCGAGATACATCCGGTTCGCCTGGCTCTCGCCCGCAAACGCGTCCTCGAGGTTTTTCGGTGTCGGCATGGCCGGGTCCTTTCTTTCGGGTTCTTCTGTTCGTTCGCTTCCCGCGCCGGGGCGCGGGGTGTCCTTCATCCGTTGCGTCGCTCGAAGGCGCGCATGAAGTCGACCAGCGCATCCACGCCCTCCGGCGGGAACGCGTTGTAGATCGAGGCGCGCAGCCCGCCCACGGAGCGGTGGCCCTTGAGCTGCTTGAGCCCGGCGGCGTCCGCCTCCGCGGCGAAACGCTTCTCGAGCGCCTCGTCCGGCAGCCGGAACGTCACGTTCATCGGCGAACGGTCCTCCACGGCGGCCGTGCCGCGGTAGAACCCGGACGCATCGATCGCCGCGTACAGCTTCGCGGCCTTCTCGGCGTTCCGGCGTTCGATCGCCGCGACGCCGCCCATCCGCAGCAGCCAGCGGGTCGTGAGCGCCAGCATGTAGATGGCGAAGCAGGGCGGCGTGTTGTAGAGCGAATTCGCCTCGAGGTGGGTGGCGTACCGGAGGAACGCCGGCACACCGGGCCGCGCGCGCTCCGCCAGGTCGCGGCGGAGGATGGCCACGGCGAGGCCGGCCGGACCGAGGTTCTTCTGCGCCCCGGCGTAGATCAGGCCGAAGGGACGGACGTCGAGCGGGCGCGCGAGGATGTCCGAGGACATGTCGGCGACCAGCGGCGCCGCGCAGCGCGGGAAGGTCTTCATCTGGGTGCCGGCGATGGTCTCGTTGCTCGTGACGTGGAGGTAGGCCGCGCCCGGCGTGGGCTTGATCTCCTCCGGCCGCGGCATCCGGGCCGGCCGCTCCGCGGCCGTGTCCGCGACGACCCGGACCTCGCCCACGGCCTTCGCCTCCTTGATGGCCTTGGACGCCCAGGCGCCGGAGTTCACGTAGTCGGCCGTGCCGTCGACCGGGAGCAGGTTCAGCGGCGCCATCGCGAACTGGCCGCTCGCCCCGCCGTGCAGCAGCAGCACGGCGTAGTCCTCGGGCAGATCGAGCAGCGTGCGCAGGTTCGCGATCGCCTCGGTGTGGATCGCGTCGTATTCCGGCCCGCGATGGCTCGCCTCCATGATCGAGAGCCCCGAGCCCTGGTAGTCCACCAGGTCCGCCTGCGCCTCCCGCAGCACCACTTCCGGCAACGCCGCCGGTCCCGCGCAGAAATTGAAGACACGCGCCATGGAATCTGACCCCCGGAACCCGCCGCACCCCCGCGGCGTCTGGAGACGCCTTGATACCACGCCCCCCCACCCCGACGCAAGCGCGGCGCCGCCGATCCTCGTGCTCGGGGCGCATCTCACTTCTGCCGGCGCATATACCGCATTGACGGGGCCTGGGGCCGATGAAGTTCGCGGCAAAGTTTACGGATACGTTAGATCCGGTGGAGTTTACGAGGAAGTTGACGCCGT
>PWTM01000184.1 GCA_003563855.1 PVC group bacterium
GCGCCTCGACCGCCGCCGCGCGGTCTGGGTCGTGCCCCATGCGCCGCGCCGCGTCTATACCTGCCCGCAACGGGCATCGTCCGTCCGGGTCGACTGGCAGCCCACCGAGCGCACGCGCATCCGCTTCGACACCGGGGGTCCGTCGGTACACGGCGGGACCGCGGGCCGCGTGACGACTCGCGGCGGGGTCGTGTTCGACGTCGACGGCCGATAGCGTCGCCAGCCGGGCCGCCGACGCCTCCGCGCTCCGCGCGGAAACGCGAAAAGAGCGAAGAAGACTCTTGCCCCGCGGACCCGTTTCAAGCATAGTATCGCCTCTTTGTGTCACCGGGCGTCGATCCGCGGTTCGGGTCGCGCGGGCCGGGATGCGCTCATGGGGGTCGCGATGGATGCGTTACGGAGTATGAAGGACTGGTCCGGTCCGAAGGGACCGGTCGTGCTGTTGATCATGGACGGGATCGGGATCGGGGCGGAGCCCGAGGGCGATCTCGTGCGGGCGGCGCACACGCCGTGGATGGACCGACTGCGCGGCGAGGCCCTGACCTCGAAGCTGAAGGCGCACGGCACGGCCGTGGGGATGCCGACGGACGGGGACATGGGCAACAGCGAGGTCGGCCACAACGCGATCGGTTGCGGGCGCGTCTTCCCCCAGGGCGCCGCGCTGGTCAACGAGGCCATCGCTTCCCGCCGGCTCTTCGAGGGCGCGGCCTGGAAGGAATTGATCGACGGGGCACTCGAGCACGACGGGACGCTGCATTTTGTCGGGCTCTTCTCGGACGGCAATGTGCACAGCCACCTCGACCATCTCGAGGCGATGCTGCGCGAAGCGCGGTCGGCCGGATTGAAGCGCGCGCGCGTGCATATCCTGCTCGACGGCCGGGATGTGCCGCCGACATCCGCGCTCGACTACGTGGACCGGTTCGAGCGGTTCCTGGCCGAGGTCAACGCGGAGGGCGACGCCGACTTCGCGATCGCCTCCGGCGGCGGCCGGATGAAGGTGACGATGGACCGCTACGAGGCGGATTGGCGCATCGTCGAGCGGGGCTGGGAAACGCATGTGCACGGCGAAGGCCGCGCCTTCGCCTCGGCGCGCGAGGCGATCGAGACCCTGCGCTCGGAGAATCCGGGGATCATCGACCAGGACCTGCCCCCGTTCGTCATCGCGCGCGACGGCAAACCCGTCGGCGCCATGCGCGACGGCGACAGCGTGATCCTGTTCAACTTCCGCGGCGACCGCGCCATCGAGATTTCGCGGGCGTTCGAGGAGGAATCCTTCGCCCCGTTCGACCGGGGCCGCCGTCCGGACGTGCGGTTCGCCGGCCTGATGCGCTACGACGGCGACCTGGGCATACCGAGCCGCTACCTGGTCGATCCGCCCGCGATCGACCGCACGCTGGGAGCGTACCTGGCGCGGGCGCAGGTTCCGCAACTGGCGGTCAGCGAGACGCAGAAGTTCGGGCACGTGACCTATTTTTTCAACGGCAACCGCTCGGGCAAGTTCGACGCCGCCTTCGAGGACTACGAGGAAATCCCCTCCGACCGCGTGCCCTTCGAGCAGCGCCCGTGGATGAAAGCCGCGGAGGTGACGGACCGGGCCGTCGCGGCGATCGCCGAGGGCCGGCACCGCTACCTGCGGATCAACCTCGCCAACGGCGACATGGTCGGGCACACCGGCAACTTCGCGGCGGTGCGGATCGCGGTCGAGGCCGTGGACCTGTGCCTGGGCCGCTTCGTTGCGGCAGTGAAGGCCGCCGGCGGCATCCTGATCGCCTCCGCGGACCACGGGAACGCGGACGACATGTACGAGCGCAAGGGCGGCCGCGTCGCCACGGACCCAGAAACCGGCGTGCCGCGACCGCGTACCGCGCACTCGCTCAACCCGGTTCCGGTCTACGTCTACGCGCCCGCCGATGCGCAGCGCTTCCGCCTCAACCCCGAGCCGGACCTGGGCATCAGCAGCCTGGCGGCGACCTCGCTGACGCTGCTAGGCTACGAGGCGCCCGAAGGCTATACGCCCGGCGTCGTGGTTCCGGCCTGAGGCCGCGCACGATGACGCGCGCCCCGTCAGATCGCGATCGGCCGCCCACGCGCAGGCGCGGACTCCGCCGCCGGCGCGGACTCCGGTGCGCCGTCGTCTGGCTGGGCGCGCTGTCGGCGACCTGCGGGGTCTTCGCGGACGCGCCGCGCGTGGAACTCCTGCGCGCGCCTTGGGGCGACTTGGTCGTGCGGATTCCCGACCGGGCGGCGGACCCTGCGCGGCTCCGGGTTCTGCTCGACCTCGAAGGGGCGGAACGCGGCCTGCCGGGGCTCGGCGCCGATCGCCTGCTCGAAGGCAGCGTCTGGTATCGCTACCCGCCCGGCGGAACCGGGTGGGCCTGGGATGCGCAGGGCACGGCGCCCTGGATCGAGATCGACGGCGCCTGGGTCGGGCTGCTGCCGCCGCTCGCGCTCCCGGACCGGTTCGGCGTTGCGTTCGAGTGGCTGGACGCGGAAGGCCGCGCGCGCGACCGCCGGCCGGAACGGGGACTCCGCGCGTTTGAGCGCGATTCGCTCCCGCGTTTCGAGCGGCCTGTCGCGGCGCCGGCGCCGGCGGAAGACCCCTGGGGCCCGGCCATGGCCGAGAGCCTCTCCGTGCGCTTCGCGAGCGACCCGTTCCCGGCCGACGTCCGCGCGCCGGCCGAGGGCGAGCGGGACGTCTTCGCCTGGCCGGCGGGTCCGGCGCTCGGCCCGGTGCCGGTGCGCCTCGAGCTCGGCGATCCGCGCGCGGGGCCGCTCCGCCGCTGGACCCCCCAGCGCATCGGTACGGACGCGGACGGCCGGGTGCATGTGGCCGGGCGGACGGACGGGCTGGAGGTCCACCTGCGCTTCGCGGTCTCCGACGGCGGTCTTCGCGTCGAGGGTTCCGTCGCGGCGGAATCGGAACGGCCGGTTCGCCTCGTGCTGTGCGTCGGCCTTCCCGGCGACGGCTGGGCCTGGCACGAGGGACGCGCTCCGGGCCGGCCGCTGACCGCGGAGGATGGCGAAGCGCCGATCGGCGAAGCGCGCTGGGCGGCGGGGAGCTGGTGGCGGATGGAGGTGGCCTGGCCGTTCGCGGCGGTGGCCAACGCCGACGCGGCGGTGACGGCGCTGCTCGATCCGCTCGAACCGCGGGTGGCGCAGTGGGTGGCGGGGCCGGACCGGCTGGGCGTCGGCTTCGACCTCGCGCCCACGCCGCTGACGGGCCGGTTCCCGGGGCGGGCGACCTTCGCCGTGGAGTTCCTTGCCGGCCCGGCGGACGGGGCGGTGTTCCGCCGGGCGATCGCGGCCTGGCACGCGCGCGTGCCGCACCCGGAACCGGTTCGCGACGGGGCCGGCGCCTGGCTGGCCTTTCCGCCCGAGGGCGTGCGGCCGGAGGCGTTCGCGGCCGGCTGGGTCGAGCGGACGGCGGCCCTGTCGGGCGAGGAGTCGGCGGCGACCCTGATCTCGCGCTCGCCGTGGCAGCACCGGGCGGCGGTCTGGCTGGAAGGCGAGCCCGGGCCCGAGGATGCCGCCCGGCTGTTGCGGCTTCAGGCGGCCGGCGCGGGCGGCCCAGCTCAGCGCGGCGCGCGATGCGGCGGGCCGCCTCCGCGCCGGGATGGCGCACACGGCCGCCGGGCCGGAGTTCGCCGTGGCGCTGCGTCCGCATCCGCGCGGGCTGACGACGGCCGCGGCGCCGCTCAACAGCGCGCAGCTCGAGGGGCATGCGGTTCGGGGCTGGCTCGGGCAGCCGGGCGTGGCCGGAATCGCGGTGGCCGGCGTGCCCGATCGCGCGGAGCTCGACTTCAACCGCGCGGCGCTGGCCGCCGCGGACTATCCCTGCGCCTATGATCCGGACCTCGGCGCGGCGGGGCAGCCGCCCGGCGCTTCCGCGGCGGGCTTCCTGTTTCCGCTGGGGCGCGTGCTCGAGGCGCAGGGCGCCCGCCTCGCCGTGCGCCTTCCGCCCGGCGGCCCGCCGGCGTGGCTCCCGCCCGCGGACTTCCGGATCGAGACGGTCGGCGCCGGGCCGTGCGCGGTCCCGGGGCCGGATGCGATGTTCCGGCGCCGCGCCCTCGCGGGGCCGGCCGTCCAGGTCCAGCTTGCGGACGAAACGCTGGCGCTGTCCGGTGCGCCCTTCGAGGCATGGCTGCGCGAGACGGTGGCCTGGGGCTTCGTGCCGGGGCTCGACCGGGTTCCGGCGGAGCTTCCGGCGGAGGCGCGCGCCGCGCTCCGGCGCCTGGCGCCGGTCGCTGCGCGACACGCGGTTGCCGGCTGGCAGCCCGTCGCGGACGCGACGGCCGACGGGCCCGGCGTGGCGGTCGAGGCGTTCGGCCCCGAGGCCGATGGCGTGCGCCACTTCACGCTGCGGCGCGCGTCCGGCGCGGCGGAAGGCGGGGCGAACCGGGCGACGCTGCGCGTAGACGGCGTGGCGCCGGGCGCGACCTGGGTCGAACCCCTCCGCGGCGCCGTCCGCGAGGCGGCGCCGGACGCGGAGGGCCGCGCCGCGGTCGGCGCGCGCCTGGCGCCCGGCGAGGTGGCGGTGTTCAGCTTGGTTCCGGCCGAAGCGCTGGCCGCCGAGCAGGAGCGGCAGGCCGCGCGCGCGGCGCGTGGGAACGACGAAGCCGCCGCGGCCTGCGCGGCCAACCTTGCTTCGCTTGTCGCCGAGCGCGACGCCGGCGTGGCGGCCGGGCTGGAGGCGCCGGAGGTCCGCGTCGAGGGCGGGCCGATCGCGGTCGCGCTCCGGCTGGCCAACGACGGCGCGGACCCGGCCGTGGTCTCGGAGGTCCGCTGGTCGTTCGAGGGCGACCCGGTGGCCGAAACGGCGGCCCCGCGGATTCTCGGTCCGGGCGAGCACGCCTCCCTGGAGGCGGCGCTCCGCCCCCCGGCGCAGGGCGGCGGCTGGCTGCGCGTGACGTGGCGGGTCCAGCGGGGCGAAGGGGAGTGGACCGGCGAACGCCGGGCGCGCCTCGCGGCGCAGCCCGAGTTCACGCTGCGGCCGGCAGCGGATTCGCTGACCAGTTGGAACTCCGAGACGTCGGCGCCGCTGGTCGTAGCCAACGCGGGAGACCGCGATCTCGACGCGGTCCTGGCCTGGAGCGGGGCGGTGGAGCGCGGCCGGCGCCCGGTACGGATTCCCGCGGGCGGCGAGATCGAGCTGGCGATCCCGGTGGCCGGCCGGCCCGGCAGGGAGGGCGCGATGCGGCTGCGCCTGCTCGAAGGCGTCCGCGTTCGGGCGCAGACCGAGGTCCCGGTCCGGTTCCTCGCCGCGCGCGAGAGCGCGTTGGGCGACAGCCGCGCGCGGCTCCTGGCCGACAGCGCGCAGCCCGGCGCCTGCGCCTGCGCGGCCGCCGATGGCCGGATCCCGACACAGCCGTCGGCCGGCGCACTGCCGGAAGGGGCGTGGTTCTCGGACGAGACGCGCCGGCCGCGGTGGATCCGGGCCGTGCTGGGCGAGCCCGCGACGCTGGGCGAGGCCGTCTTTCACTGGGCGCCCGACGCGCAGGGCTTCGTCGTTCCGCGCCGTGCCGCGCTGGTAGGTTTTACGCCCGAGGGGGACGAGGTTCCGCTCGGCGAGATCGCGCAGGACCCGGGCGAGTCCGTCACGGCCGTCCGCTTCGCGCCGGTCCGACTGACCGCCGTCGAGCTGCGCCAGCCGCCGGGCGGGGGCCCGGCCGCGCGCCCGTACCTGCTGGCCCTTTCCGAGTGGGAGTTGCGTTGAGGATGAGTGCGCCTGTGAACATGCCGTCGATTCCGTTTACGGAGAAAATGCTCATGGACTGGGCGGGCGCCCGCAAGTTCGAGGAAGGGCGCCACCTGCTCGGGAAGGGCATCATCTCGAAGATCGAGCACCGGCCGCCGCGGGTGGACGGGCAGATCGCGATCGGGAACCGGACGCTGCGGACCGCCTTCGAGATCCAGCCGGACGGCACGGTCGAGAACTGCTGCCCCTGCTACGACAACCGCGAGCGGGGCATCGTCTGCGCGCACGTCATCGCCCTCGCGCTCGCGTTGCGGCGGCAGTGGACCGATCCCGAGCACGAGGCCCGGCGCGAGGAGGAGCGGCGGCGCTCGCGCCGCGTGGCCCGGGTGTCGCCCGGCGCCTACCACCGTCGCGCCGCGCCCGGGGCCATGGAGGCGGTGCCGGCCTCGATGCACTTCGTGCTGGGCGGGGACTGGGAGGCCGGCCTCGACCGCGGGCGCGTCCCGGTCGAATGCCGGATGCAGATCGACGGCCGGATCGAGCCGGCGGACCGGATCGGCAAGGACCTTCCGTTGCGGCTCTCGGAGCGCGACGAGGCCCTGCTCTTCGTCGTCGAGGACATCGCCGCCGGGCCGGCGCCCGGCGAGCTTGAGGTCGGCCCGTCCGACTTCATCAACCTGCTCAACCTGCTCGAAGGGCGGCCGCTCGCCGTGGACGGCGTGGAGGAGCCGCTCCGCGTGGGCGGGACCCGCCTCCCGTCGCGGATCCGGGTGAACCTCGACCGCGAGAACGGCGAGCTGCTGCTCGACCTCTGTACCGAGGTGCCGATGCTCGCGCCCCCGGACCTGCCGCGCTACGTCGTCGGCCGCAAGGAGGGCTGGGTCTTCGGCGCGGGGCACTTCTGGCCCCTGGACAAGGTGCTGCCCGAACCCCTGCAGTCCGCCTACCGGCAGCCGGTCGTCATCCCGCGCATCGCCGTGCCGCGCTTCATGCGCGAGGAGCTCCCGGCGCTCACGCGCCTGTTCCCGGTCGAGTGCGATGTGACCGAGGACCTCTTCTCGATCGAACCGGCCCGTCCGGTGTTCCGGCTCGTCCTGCGCGGCAGCGAGGCCTCGCTCTCGGCGACGCTGTACGCCGACTACGAGGGCACGGCGCTGATCGCCGGGAAGCCCGATCCGGCCGGGCATTTCTCCATCCCGGACCCCGAGGACCTGCTGCGGTATACCGTCCGAAACCACGCGAGCGAAACGGACGCGCTTGCCACGCTGGACGCGGCCGGTTTCCGCGGCGAGCGCGGCGACACGCTCGAACCGATCATCGGCCAGCGCGACGTGCTCAACTTCCTCGCCCGGGGCCTGCCCGCGCTCCGCCGCGCCGGCTGGCGCGTCGAGATCAGCGGCCGCGTGTCCCGCTTCTCCGAGCATACCCCCTCCGTCACGCCGGTCGTCCGGATCGAGTCGACGGGGAGCGGCCAGGACTGGTTCGACGTCGACCTGCGCTTCGAGGACACGGAGGGCACGGTCCTGAAAGCGGCCGACATCCAGCGCGCGCTGCTGCGCGGGGATTCCTACCTCGAACGGGATGGCCGGACGGTGCTCTTCGACAGCGGGGCCATCGAGTCCATGCGGGCGATCTTCGAGGACTGCGAGAGCACGGCCGGGGAGCGACCGGGCGGCTTCCGCATGAACGGCATCTACGCCCCGTACATCCAGGCCTCGCTCGCCGCGCTCGAGGGCATCGACGTCGAGTGCGACCCCCAGTGGCGCCGCGCCGCCGAGGCGCGGTACCGGCAGCGCGACGACGCGGCCGCGCGGATCAAGCTGCCGCGCGCCCTGGCGCGGACGATGCGCGGCTACCAGCGCGAGGGCGTCGGCTGGCTGCGCTCGCTCGAGGTCTGCGGGTTTGCCGGCATCCTGGCCGACGAAATGGGCCTGGGCAAGACGATCCAGGCGCTCGCCTGGATTGAGCTCGCGCGCGCCCTGCCCGAGGCCCGCGGCCGGCCGGCGCTCGTGGTCTGTCCGACGAGCCTCGTGCAGAACTGGGCCGAGGAGTCGGCGCGCTTCACGCCCGGGCTTCGGGTCGAGTGCGTTGCCGGCGCCGACCGGCACCAGCGGTGGGATCGGATCGAGCGCGCCGACCTGGTCGTCACGTCCTACGCCCTGATGCGGCGCGACGTCGACCGGTACCGGGCGCAGACGTTCGCGATCGTCATCCTCGACGAGGCCCAGCACATCAAGAACCGCGGCACGCGCAACGCCATCGCCGCCAAGAGTCTCAAGGCGCATCACCGGCTCGTCCTGACCGGCACGCCGGTCGAGAACAGCGTGACCGACCTGTGGTCGATCATGGACTTCCTCATGCCGGGCTACCTCGGCCGGCACGAGGCCTTCCGCAAGCGTTACGAACAGCCGATCGCGCTCGGCGGCGCCGAGGGCGAGTCGGCGCAGGAGCGGCTCCGCCGCAAGCTGCGCCCCTTCCTGCTGCGCCGGCTCAAGCGCGACGTCGCGCGCGAGCTGCCGCCCAAGATTCAGCGCGTGGCCACCTGCGAGCTTTCGCCCGACCAGCGGGCCGTCTACCTGCAGGTCCTCGAACAGTCGCGCCGCCGGCTGGCCGAGATGGTCGCGCAGCGGGGCGAGGACGCCACGCGGATGGAGGCGCTCAAGACCCTGCTGCGCCTGCGGCAGATCTGCTGCCACCTCGACCTGCTCAAGCTCGAGGACCTCGAGCCCGCGGCGCCCTCGGCGAAGCTGGACCTGCTGATGGAGCTGCTCGACGAGGCCTTCGACAGCGGCCACCGCGTCCTGCTCTTCAGCCAGTTCGTCTCGATGCTGCACATCCTGCGCCGCGCGCTCGACGCGCGGGGCGTGCGCACCTGCTACCTGGACGGCGCGACGAAGAACCGCATGGACGTCGTGCGGACCTTCAACACCGACCGCTCGATCCCGCTGTTCCTCATCAGCCTGAAGGCGGGCGGCACCGGGCTGAACCTGACCGGGGCCGACATGGTCGTCCACTACGATCCCTGGTGGAACCCGGCCGTGGAGGACCAGGCGACGGACCGGGCCTACCGCATCGGGCAGAAGCGCACGGTCTACAGCGTCAAGCTCATCGCCCGCGACACGGTCGAGGAAAAGGTGCTCGCGCTGCAGCGCCGCAAGCAGGCGGTCATCGACGCGACGGTGCGGGCGGACTCGGAGGCGGCGGCGCCGCTGCACCGGATGTCGTGGGACGATATTCGGACGCTGCTGGACCTGTAGCGCCGCCGGCGCGCCGCCAGTCCTGCGCGAGCGCGCGCCAGGCGGGCGGGCCGCCCGCGGGATCCACCGGATCGAGCCGGCGGCGGAGCGCCCCGGCGGCGTTCGCGAGCAGCCGGTCGCCGACCGCCGCGCGGGGCGGCGCCGCGTCGCCGAGCAGGGTGCGCAGCGAAGCGACCGGCTCGCCCTCGAGCCCGCAGGGCACGATCGTGGCGAAGCCGGCCAGGTCCGGTTCCGCGTTGAAGCTCAGGCCGTGCAGCGTGACCCAGCGCCGGATGTGGAACCCGATTGCCGCGATCTTGCCCCGCGCGGTCCACGCGCCGTTCATGCCTTTCCGCCGGAAGGCGCGCACGCCGAAATCGGCCGCCGTGCGGATCGCCGTCTCCTCGAGCGCGTGGAGGTAGCCGTGCGCGTCCATCGGCCCGTCGTCGAGCTTCAGGATCGGGTAGAGCACCCACTGGCCTGGTCCGTGCCAGGTCACGTCGCCGCCGCGCGAGGCGCGGTAGAGCCCGATGCCGAGCGCGGCCAGCTCCGCCGGCGTCCGCCGCAGGAACCCCTCGCGGCCGCGCCGGCCGAGCGTGACCACGGGCGGGTGCTCGAGCAGCAGGATCGTGTCGGGAATCCGCCCGGCGAGCCGCGCGGCGTGGAGCAGCCCCTGGAGCCGCGCGGCGTCGGCGTAGGGCACCGGCGTCGGGAACCGGACCGCCCACGCCGGCCGGGGTTCGGTCCCGCTCACTCCTCCTCGTCTTCGGGCGCCAGCTCCTCGTAGGCGTCGGCGTCCAGGAGGCCCGCGGCCTCGGCCGGGTCGCGCATGCGGATGCGGAAGAGCCAGCCGTCCCCGTAGGGGTCGGTGTTGACCGCCTCCGGCGCGTCGAGCAGCGTCGTGTTGGCTTCGACTACCTCGCCGCCGACCGGCGCATAGATATCCGAGGCGGCCTTGACGGACTCGATCACCGCCAGCTCGTCCGCGGCCGCGATCTCCGTGCCCGGCTCGGGGAGCTCGACAAAGGTCAGGTCGCCAAGCTGGCGCTGGGCGTAGTCGGTGATGCCGACCGTCGCCACGTTGTCTTCCACCTGCACCCACTCGTGGGTCGCGGTGTATTTCCGGTCGCGCGGTATGCTGCTCATAGCGGTGCTTCTCCTCCGGTTTGCGGCCATCCCCGGCGGGCGGCCGCCCCCCGCCGGGATCCTCCTGCGCTCTGTCCGCGGTGTAGACAACCCCTCGCCGGCTGTCAAGCACCCTTGCCTGGAAATACGATGAGGACAGGGCGCAAGCCTCGTAGTCGCAATCGTAGTCGCAATCGTAGTCGGCCTGGCGCGCAGCCGGGATGGACCGGCCGAAGACTACGATTGGGACCAGGACTGCGACTACGATGGGGAGAAGGCGCAAGCATCGTAGTCCCAATCGTAATCGCAATCGTAGTCGGCCTGGCGCGGAGCCGGGATGGACCGGCCGAAGACTACGATTGGGACTAGGACTGCGACTACGATGGGGATGCGGGCTCGGCGGGGTCAGGGCTATTCATTCGCCAATCTGGTCTTGGGTTGGCGAAGGTCCGGCCTTCGCGTTCCCGGCGGCTGATCCGGGCGGCCTGCGGCTCACAGGGGGGAGGGGAGGACGCGGGGTGGCGCGTGATGTGGAAGCCAAAAGGCGGAACTGCGCGCGACGCGAATGGATGGGGGAAAGACAACGATCGCGACAACGATATCGACAATGATGGGGAGCGGGAAATCCTTGTCGAAATCCTTGTCGGGATCATTGTCGAAGAGCGGATGGAGTCGAAGCAGGCGCGAGGAGGACCGAAGACAACGATCGGGACAACGATCTCGACAATGATGGGGAGCGGGCGCCGGAGAGCTTTCGGCAAACGTCGAACATCGAACGCTGAACATCGAACGTCGCAGTGCCTGCCGGTCGCCCCGTTCTCCGTTCGACGTTGGACGTTCGATGTTCGATGTTGGACGTTCGTCCCCGTCCCAACCCCCGCCTGCGCTGAGCCACGCGCCCCGCCACGGTCCGGTACGCTGGCCGGCGGGGGTGAGGATGGACAGAATCATTTTGGACAGAATCCTGTGGAAGGGCGGGATCACTGTAGCTCCGGCGCCTTGGGCAACGAAGCTTCAGCAGAGTTGGCTCTGTCGCCGGAGCGGGGCGAGGACGGACAGGATCGTGGTGCGGCGCAGAGGGTGCATGATGTGGAAGCCAAAGGGCGGAGCCGCGAATGGACGCGAATGGATGCGAAGGTTGACACCGGCATGGACGCGGCCCAGGATTCCGCCATCATGGATCGGGCCACCGACCTCGCGGGGGATGCCGAACGCCGCCTGCCGGCGGCCAACGCGGGCGGCCATTTCCGCCACGCCGCCTGGGACAGCGGCCTCGGCGTCTACGACCCGCCCGGCGACACCCTGACCTCCGACCGCGGGCTTCCGGCCTCCGGTATCGGCAACCGCTACCTTTTTCGTCTCCAGAAGGGATAAATGTGATTCGGATTCTGACATATGCGGGCGAGAGCAGCAGATGGCTTACGGTATCCATCCGGAAACGGGCATGCGAACGAATGTTCAGCGGACCGTGAAGCGCTCGTGGACCGAACGCAGCCCAGCGGTGGGTCAGAGAACGAGAAGGGTGCACCCATGGGCGGAGGGGCCCCGGAGATTCGCGAAGAGTATTTGATGCCATGAGGGATCTTGTTCCCGGGGGGGGATTGTGGTTGAAATGCAACAAGTGTCTTCTTTGGGGGCGATTCAGGATCTGGTTATCGGAATCCTTGGACTGGTGCTCTATCTATGCGTTTGTCGGCGGGCACCAACCAAGGCTTCGCGAAATCTTCTTCTCGCAGGTGTGATCCTGGCTCTGCTCGGGGCGTCTGCCATGATTGGTCGAGCGGTTCCCTCGCAAGGAACAGGAGTGAGCGTGCCGCTGATTAGTTTCGTTGCTCTTTTGATCACTGGTATTTTGCTATGGAGAAGAAGATACCGACTCTTTGCCGTGGTTGTGTGGAGCATGGCGGTTACTGACTATGTGTTGGGACAGAATTCCACAGTTATGACGGCTGTGGGATGGTTTGGGGAGGCAGGAGTGGAGCACACATTTATCATGTCGGCCGAATTGGTACGAGTAGTTGGATGGGCCGCTATCTTGCTCATGATATCGCGGTGGGACCTTGTAGAGAGAGAGCGACTTGTATCCCATAGACCCGATGACCGAGGTAGAGCGTAGTGGCGGAGTGCCGCATATCGCGCGGTGCCGGGGTCATGCATTAGAGTTTCCGGTCATGACACAGGTATTCTCCCGCCGTGCATTGGTCCCCGTGCCCCGCTTCCCTCTTCTCTAATCGGGTCACCGTCGGCTTGTCGGACCGATTGGCGGATGGGAATGCGGCAGCGCAGGCTTGGGGCTTTCCGCGACGAGGTCGGCTGCGCCAGGGCCGACCCCCGTGGACCTCGGAAGCGCGCATGGCACGCGGGTGGGCAGTGTGTGCGTGGGCCTTCTCTCGCCTTCTCGCCGCCGCGGCAAGCCGCGGCGAACAGAGCGGCGGCGAGCCGCCGCAGTCCAGGGCGCCGCTGCGCGGCGCGGGCCGAAAGCGACTCGCCCACACGCCCGGAGAGAACCCGGCCATACCTCGGTGTGCCGGCCTCGCCCTCCCGCGACGAAAGCCCGGCCACCCCCTCCCGCGCCGCGCAGCGGCGCCCTGGAC
>PWTM01000133.1 GCA_003563855.1 PVC group bacterium
ACGCCGGCCTGCCCTTCGAGCTCGGGCCGGTCCAGGCGGCCGACCCGGACCGCCCGTGGCGGATCGCGCCGGGCGACTGGCGGACCCGGATGCTGGCCCCGTTCGATCCGCTGCAGCGCGAGAGCGTGGCCGCCATCCCGTTTCGCCGGCGCCGGGCCGCCGGGGCGCTGGACCCGGTGGCGCAGCTGTTGCTCGCCTTTGACGACGGCGCGCCGGCGCTGGCCGCCCGGGAGTGGCCGGGCGGCGGACGGCTCGTGGTGGCCGCGTTCGGCGCCGGGCACGAGGCCGGGGATCTCGTCCGGCACGGGTTCTTCGTCGCGCTCCTGCACCGCGCCGTCGAGGACTGGCGGCCGGGGCTGCGGCGCCGCGAATCGCTCTTCGCCGGACAGCCGCTGGTCTTCACGACCCCGCGCGCCTTCGACCCGGCCGGCGCGACGCCGCAGTTGCTCGGGCCCGACGGGCATCCGGCGGGCGAGGCGCGCGTGACGGTCCATCGCCGCGACCTGACCGTGCGCCTCGATGCGGCGCCGGCGACGGGCTTCTACGACGTGGTCCAGGACGGCCGGCTGCTCGGCCGCGCCGCGGTCAACCTCGATCCGCGCGAGAGCGACCTCGAGCGGATGGACGAGGCGGAGCTCCTCGCGGCGCTGGCGGAGACCGGCGCCGCCGGTGTCCGCTGGCACGACGCGGGCGCCGACCCCGAGCGCGGCCTGGACGGGCGCGGCCGGCCGCTCTGGGGCTGGGCCGTCGCATTGGCGATCGGTCTGCTCGGCGTCGAGATGGCCCTGCTGGGACGGTGGCGGCGATGACCTGGGACCCGTTCTTCCCCTCGCCCGTCATCCTCGCGCTGGCCGCGGCCGCGGCGGCCGCCGCCGTCTTCGCCTACGGCCGCGCCCGCCGCCGCGCGCCGTTCGCGGCCGTCGTCCTGCTCGGCGCGCGGCTCGCGCTGCTCACCGCGCTGGCCGTCGTGCTCCACGGCCCCGCCCGCTGGCCGCCCCCGGCGCCCGCCCGGCAGGCCGCGGACCTGGTCATCGCGCTCGACGCCACGGGCTCGATGCAGACCGCGGACATGGACGGGCAGGCGCGCTACGACTTCGCCGTACGCACCTGGCTCAACGACGCGCGGCTCGAGGAATGGGGCGCAAGCCGCCGCCTCCAGTTCGTGCACCTCGACGAGCGGGCCCGGGCGGTGACGCTCGAGGAGGCGCGGCGGCCCGCCGCCGAGGCGGCCACGGCCCGCCGCTCCCTGCTCGCCCGGGCGCTGGGCGAGGCGATCGCGGCCCTGCCCCCCAGCCCGCCGCCCGGCTCCGCGATGCTCGTGCTCTCCGACGGCCGCGACTCCGAGGAGGAGAGCTTCGCCGGGGCTGCGGCGCTCGCCCGGGAACGCGGGCTCCCGGTCCACACCGTCGCGCTCGGCGGCCCGCGGCTCGAACGCGACGTGCACGTCGTGGCCGTCCTGCGCCAGCCCTACCTCTTCGCCGGCGAGGACGGCGAGATCTCCGTCCGCATCGCCCAGTCCAACGTCGGCCGGGAGCGCACGACGCTGCGCGTTACGCACGCCGGCGAAACGCACACCCGGCCCGTCGCGTTCGAGGACCGCGCGATGGTCACGGTGAACCTGCCCATCCGCCACGAGACCGCGGGCACCTACGAGTATCACGTCGCCGTCGATCCCGTGGCCGACGAGGTCGAGCTGGGCAACAACGCCCAGGTCCTCTTTGTGCAGGTCAGCGCGCGGCGCCTGCGCGTCCTGCTCGCCGAGGGCGAGCCGCACTGGGAAACCCGCTTCCTCGCCCATGCCCTGCGCCGCGACGACCGCATCGCGCTGGTCCAGGTCTCCCGCCTGACGGCCGAGCGGACCACGACGCTGGCCAGCCGCGGCGAGGTCGACGAGGCCGCGCTGCCGGCCACGCCCGAGGCGCTGGACGCGTTCGATGTCGTGATCCTCGGGCGCCGCGTCGAGACGGTACTGCCCGCCGCCGTGCTGGACTACCTGCCCGACTACGTCGACCGCCGCGGCGGCGCGGTCCTCTTCGCGCGCGGCCGCGCGACCGGGCCCGACGCCGGCCCGGCCGTCGCGCTGATCGAACCGGTGACATGGCCGGCCGGCGCCGGCGCCTCGGACGAGGGGCACGGGCCGGGCGTCTGGCGGCCGACCTCGGCCGGCGCGATGCACCCGTCCTTCCGCACGGACCAGGGCCGGCTCGGCCGCGCGCTGGCCGAGCTGCCGCCGTTCGAACGCACGGCGCCGGCGGAGCCCAAGCCCGGCGCGCGGGTGCTGGCCGAGCTGCGGCCGGAGTCCGGCCCGCCCGCGCCCGGGCTTGTGGCCATGGAGGTCGGACGCGGCGCGGCCCTGATGCTCCTTTCCGAGGGCGTCTGGGCCTGGCGCCTGCTGGCCCCGCGCGACGCCGACTGGCGCGACCTCCATGACCGGTTCTGGTCGAACACCGTCCGCTGGCTCGGGCTCGGCCGCGACTTCATGCCCGGCGAGCAGGTCGCCCTCCGGCTCTCACACCAGAGCGCCGATGTCGGCGAGGCGGTGACGATCGACGCGGAGGCCCGCTTCGTCGACGCGTCGCGCGCGCAGTTCCGCCTCGTCGTGCGCGATCCCGCCGGCGTCGCGCACGGGCCCGCGCTCGCGCCGGTCGAGGGCGATCCGCGGCGGCAGCGCGCCCGGTACGTGCCGCGGGCGCCCGGCGTTCACACCGTCGTGCTCGAGGCGCCGGGCCTCGACCCCGAACGCCTCGAACGCGGGCTCAACGCGGTCGCGCTCGACCAGGAGCGGCTGCAGTCCGCCGCCGCGCCCGGCGCGCTCCGGCTCCTTGCCGAGCAGAGCGGCGGCCGCGTGCTCGATCCGCGCCGCCCGGAGCGTTTCGCCGCCGAGCTGGCGCGGGCCGATGCCGCGGCGGAGGCGCCGGTGCGCGCCGAGAGCGCATGGGATCGACGCTGGGTCCTGTTTCTGCTTCTCTCCTGGGCAGGCGCGGAATGGATCCTGCGCCGTTTCGGAGGCCTGTTGTGAACCGCATCCCGCCGGTCCTCGACCGGGCGCTGCGCGGCGTCCACCGCCGCGACCGGCGGCTCGCCGTCTCGGCGCGCGCGCTGGCGGCCTTCACCGCCGGCCTGCTCGGGCTCACGGCCGCGGTGCTGCTCGATGCCCTCGCGCGGTTGCCGCCGGGCGGCCGCGCGGCGGTGCAGGCGCTCGCCTGGGCGTTCGCCGCCGCCGTGCCGCTCCTGCTCGTGCATGCCGCGCGACGCCTGCGCTACCGCCCCGACCGCGTCGCGCTCCAGGTCCAGGAGCGCACCGCCATCCCGGCCGGGCGCCTGATCAACGCCGTCGACCTCGCCACG
>PWTM01000293.1 GCA_003563855.1 PVC group bacterium
CGACAACTTGGAAGGGGAGCCGCGGCGAGAGGCGGCCAATTTTGCTGCTCTGTTGCGAAGAGGTATTCGGGTCTTCCTTGGTGTGGAGAGAGAAGAGCCCCCCGAGGATCAAGAAGCGAGCGACCAGGCGCCGGGGTCACCCGTTTGGGGTTCCGATGAAGAAGGTAGTATCCCCCCGTAGGGGGCGAGGCGGAACGTTGGCGTCCGCACATCGTTGCGGAACGCTTGGACACGGGGGGGCGGGTCGGTCGGCACAGAGGTGCAGAACGCCTGGACACGGGAGGCGTTGCGAGACCCACCGCCGCACGCCCGAGAATCTGCGCCGCGGAACCGGGAGATGCAAGCCACGCTGGAGCATGGCGTTCCCGGGGGCGGACACAAGGAAGAAGCTGAGAAGCTGAAATGCTGAAACACCGAAAGGGGAAGGCCGGCGGCCATCGTGATCCGTAGTCGTCGCCGTAGTCGTCAACCGGAAAGGGACGAGCCGGTCGACGACCACGGCGACGACTGCGGCTGACGACGGAGCAAGCTCGGACCGGGCGAGGTGCTTCGCCGCGAGCGCTGCCGATAGCCCACGCCGGCCGCGTTTCCGCAGCGGGCTCGCAGCACCCGCTGTACTGGAGGTCCGGTTGGATGCCCGTCCGTACAGCGGGACCTACGGGACCGCTGCTCGCCGCCCACGCCAGCCCCACCACACCGCGTCACCCCTATTGGCAGCGTAGGAGCCGCCCGTAGAAGCGCAGCAGGTGGAAGCCCGCCCCCTGGAAACGCCACGCTCCAGCGTGGCACGGTCCCTAATCCGCGAGGTTCTCGTCCGCTTGGTCGGCCAGGCTGGAGCCTGGCGTTCCCGGGAGGCACGCTCCGGTCAACGCTATCGCTCTCCTGCTCGATCCCCCGGGGCGGGACTGAACCCTTGCGATGTCATGGGCTCTACCGCCCCGGGGGCGGCCCTGCGGGGTGCGGCAGGTTGCCCTACGAAGCCCGCAGGGCGAAGTCGGGTCCGTGACGGAGCGTTCGCGAAGGTCTCGTGAGCCCGCCGTCGCTCGCTCGCTTCGCTCGGAGCTATGGCGGGCAAGCATGGCGCGGGTCCCCGCCGCTCACCGCTTGCCCGCCGAAGCCTTGGCGAAGGCGGGGGGCCTTCGCGGACGCGAGCGGCACGGCCTGCCGCACCACGTCGTCCGGGGAGAAACCACTGCACGCCGGAAACTGGGGGAATGCCACACGGCCAACGGCCTTGCATCTCCGTGGCTCCGGGGTCAGATTGACGGCCGCGCGGCGCGGGTGCGCGGCAGACCGGGACAGGCGCGCCGCAGGGAGGAGGCGAGGGCCATGACGGGCCGTAAGCACTGCATCAAGGCGCTTCGGGGTTGGGAACGGTGCGTCCGCCGCGCCGTGGGTTCCGCGCAGGGGCGTCCGACCGCGCCATGAACAGCACCCGAACGATCGCCACGCTCGGCCCGGCCAGCTCGGATGCCCGGACGATCAGGGCGCTGATCGAAGCCGGCGTCGACATCTTCCGGCTCAATTTCTCGCACGGCGCCCGGGCGGAGCATGCGCGGACGATCGAGCGGATCCGCGCGACGGCCGCGGCGTGTCGGGTCCGGGTAGGCATTCTGGCCGATCTCCAGGGGCCGAAGATCCGCACCGGCCGCACGCCGGACGACGCGCCCGTGAAACTCGAGACCGGGGACACGGTCCGCATCCTCGACCGCTCCGTCGTCTGCACGGCGTCCGAGTTCTGCACGGACCAGCCCGGGCTGGTTGCGGCGCTGGCCCCGGGCCAGCGGGTGCTGCTCAACGACGGCGCGGTGGGCCTGCGGGTCGAATCGGTGGACACGGCCGCGGGTGTGGCGCTCGCGCGGATCGAGCACGGCGGGGTCTACGCGAGCCGCAAGGGCGTGAACCTGCCGGGCACGCACTTGCCGATCCCCTCGCTCACAGAGAAGGACCGGGCCGACCTGGCCGTCGCGCTGGACGCGGGGGTCCCCTGGATCGCGCTGTCCTTCGTGCGTGGGGCGGAAGACGTGCGGGATCTCCGCCGGGCGATCGACGCGGCGGGCGGCTCGGCCCGCATCGTGGCGAAGATCGAGAAGCCGGAGGCCGTCGAGGCGATCGGGGACATCCTCGAGGCGAGCGACGGGATCATGGTTGCGCGCGGGGACCTCGGGATCGAGCTTTCGCCGCACGAACTGCCGGTCGTCCAGAAGCACCTGGTCGACGCGGCCAACCGCCGTGGGCGCATCGCGATCGTGGCGACGCAGATGCTCGAGTCGATGGTCGAGCGCCCGTTGCCGACCAGGGCCGAGGCGGCCGACGTGGCGAACGCGATCCTCGACGGCGCGGACGCCGTCATGCTCTCGGCCGAGACCTCGATCGGGCGGTACCCGGTCGAGGCGGCGGCGATGATGGGCCGGATTGCGAAGGCGACGGAGGCGAGCGCCTTCGTCGACCGCGCGGCGCGCGACCTGAGCGTGCCGGGCGCGCGCGGGGCGCACGCGATGTGCGAGGCGGCGGCCTGGGCGTCGCGCGACCTGCAGGCGGCGCCGGTGGCGATCCTGACGCTGTCCGGCGAGACCGCCTTCTACTTCGCGAAGCTGCGCAGTCCCGGTCCGGCCTACGCCTTCACGCCGGACGCCGCCACCGCGGAGGCCCTGGCCCTGGCCTGGAACATCCGGACCTTCGAGATCCCCTTCGAGCGGGACTTCCTCGCGCTCGAGGAGGCGGCTCTTCGGCAACTGGCGGGGCAGGGGTTCGTCCGGTCCGGCGACCCCGTCCTGCTGCTCAGCGGCCGGAACCCGGTGCCGGGAGAGACCAACTCCCTGCGCGTCCTCCTCGCCCCGTGATTGACGGAGGCCGCCGGGCGGGGTATACACCGTCGCGTACCGGTTCCCGCGCGGAGGGCGGGCCCACCGGACCGTATCGTCGGGGCGTGGCGCAGTTTGGCTAGCGCGCTTGCTTGGGGTGCAAGAGGTCGCGGGTTCAAATCCCGCCGCTCCGACCAAAAAACCCAGGCTTTCACGCCTCTTTTCCCCTTTGTTTCATGCGGGTTTCCGCGTTTCCCCTTTCGCGCCCCGCTTTCCGTGCGTCGCCGTGATCCGGTGTGTTTCGGCGTGCTAGGGTGGACACAAAACCGGCCCAACGGCCCACACGCCGAAGCGCGACGGGGCGGGGTCTATCCGTCGCCGGGGCGCGCCGGGCGGCCGATCAGGCCCCCGACCGGCCAGGAAACACGCCAGGATGCCCCCAGGCGGCCGCGCAGCGCCGAAGACGGGCAACGGGTCGGGTCCGGCCGTGCGGCCGATCCTCGCGCGGGCGGGGCGTCACAGGCTCGCGGGAAGCATCCG
>PWTM01000349.1 GCA_003563855.1 PVC group bacterium
CGCCGCCCCGACCCGCCCCCGCTCAAAGACAACCATCCGCGCCATCCGCGTAATCCGCGGTAGAAAGACTTCCCCAGAGGATGCCGAGGGGAAGTCCGAGGACGAGGACGCGAGTGGCGGCGCCCCTCGGGCCTTGAGTCGGACCGACGGATCGGCCATGATCACGCCCGGAGTCCGCCGCCGGACATGGCGGGCGTTGAACCGACCGAGGAAAGGACGCCCTGATGGAACTGCGTACCGATGCCGCCGTCGACCTGCTGGTCCCCACGAGCATGGGGGTCCGGCTCACCCCGGCCCACGGGCAGCCCGTGCATTGCAGTACCGCCTTCGCCCTCCAGGCGACGAGCGCGGAGACGAATGTCGCGAGCGTCGCCGCCTGCCTCGGCCTGCCGGTCAAGGTGCTGACCGCCTTCGTCAAGGGCAGCCCCATCGCACGGTTCATCCGCGACGACCTGGCCGGCCGTCGCATGCAGGTCGAGGGCCCGGAGCGCGACCCCGGCGGCCCGTGGGGCTTCCGGCACCAGTTCAACATCGCCGACAGCGGCGCGGGCATGCGGGGGCCGAGGGTGTACAACGACCGGGCCGGCGAAGTGGGCCGGACGCTCGAAGCCGCGGACTTCGATCTCGAGCGAATCTTCGGCGCCGAGGGCGTCCGGATCATGCATCTTTCCGGCCTCTTCGCCGCCCTTTCGCCGCAGACGGGCGCGCTCTGCCTCGAGCTGGCGCGGACCGCGAAACGGCACGGCACGCGCATCTCCTTCGACCTGAATCACCGGGCATCGTTCTGGGAGGGTCGCGAGGAGGAACTGCGACGCGCTTTCCTCGAAATCGCCGGCGTATCCGACATCCTGGTGGGCAACGAGGAGGATTTTCAGCTCTGCCTCGGTCTCGAGGGCCCCGAGGCCGGCGGCCGCGAAGTGGCAGGCAAGATCGAGAGCTTCAAGGGCATGATCGAACGCGCGCGCGAGCGCTTCCCGAACGCCTCCGTCTTTGCGACCACGCTGCGGGAGGTCGTCAGCGTCTCCTGCCATCGCTGGGGAGCGATCCTCTGGGAAGGCGGCCGCTGGCACGTCGCGGAGCCGCGCGAAATCGGCGTGCTCGACCGGATCGGCGGCGGCGACGGCTTCGTCGGCGGCCTGCTCTATGCCGTCCTCCGCGGCTGGGCGCCCGAGCGCTGGGTGCAGTTCGGCTGGGCCAGCGGCGCACTCGCCGTGACGCTGCTCACCGACTATGCCCAGCCCGCCGACGAGGACCAGGTCTGGAGCATCTGGAAGGGCAACGCCCGCGTCGCGCGCTGAGCGCCGTCCGCGACGCACCCCCGTTCCGCGGCTTCCGAAGACTCAGCGGGCGCCCGCCCCCCACTCAGCCTCACCCAGGGCGCGGGCGTGTTGTAACACGTCGAGGTCGGCTTGCAGGACAACGCCTTGACGTTGGGCGTTCGGTGTTCGATGCCTCTCATACATCGCCCAGGGAAAGGTCGCCATGGATCTTCCAGACCCGGCCGTCGCGGGTGACCTGCAAGGCTTGGCCGGGAAACGCTTCGGCCAACCGCTCCCGCAGCAAGGCGATGGCCTCCGCCTCGATCGTCTCGCGCAGATCCGACGGCACCGGGCCCGCGGCGGCAATCCTCATCTCGACCACGTATCCCGGCCCGTAGGTCGAACCGTACCCCCGCGTGTAGATCCCACCGAGATTGAAGAGCCCGGCGTGCTCCGGGTTCACGGTAGCGCCCGCCGCCGGGCGCCCCGGCCACCGTGCGAGCCGTGACCCGTACCGCGCCTCCAACGCGTGGTCGATACCGTCGAACACGGCCTTCAACCGGGCTTCCCACGCCGTGACCTTCGGATGCCGCACCGACACTCCCTTCCCCGTGTAGCAGGACGGCGACCGCCCGGCCCGGATCATCGACGAACGCGACGCCTTCATCCAGAATCCAGCGGTCAGACCGACGACCCGTCGCCCTTGCGACGGCCCGCCGACAAACTATACTGGTAACGGATGAAGAGCGATGGAAACCGGTTGGACGGGATGCCATGTCAGATTCCGAAGAACGTGATCACCGCTTGCGCGAAGACGTCAACCGTCTGATCGAAGAGCGACGCGGCCTGGGGCTTGAAGGACGGGTCGGCGACCTGGTCTGCGCGGTCATCAACACCGAGCCGGATCGGCTCGAGCCGGCCGCGCAGGATCTACTGGCGCATACCGGCCACGAGCTCGCGGACGCGTTTGCCACCGATGACCGCCGCGCCGTGGTGCTCACCGCCCCGGATTCCGCCGACCTGCTGCTTCAATGCCGCCTGCGGGGCGACTCCCCGTTCGCCGCAGTCAACCGACACCCGAAGTCGGCCCACCTGCCCAACACCCGGCTCGAGACGCTCGTCTTCGCCTGCGACGATGTCGCCGAGATCGCGCGCATCCAGCGCGGGCGGGGAACCCGCTTCCTGACGGACGCACCGGTCACGGCCGGCGCCTGGCAGTTCATCCAGACAACGCCCTCGTCACGAACCGGCAACTCCGTCGGCCTGATCGCCTGGCGCGGCAGCGAAAGGCGCTACCGACCGGACGGCGCCCGCGACTGGAACCCCTCCCTTTCGAAGCCGTCCCGTCCCCACCTCGCGAACATCGGCCTGCTCGACCACATCGCCACCCGCGTACATGCCGGGGACCGCGACCCCGCCATCCTCGAGTTCATGGGCCTGACCAACTACACGTTCGATTTCGCGATCTACGTTCCGGACCTCAACTCCATCACGAACGTCGCGCGCCTGCCCGGCGCGCGCTTTGCGCAGGTGTTCACCTCCGGCATCCGCCGCGACGGCGCCGGCGAATCCGGGCCCACCGAGGAGTTCATCCGGAACTACGGCCCGCGCGTCCACCACATGGCGTTTCTGACCCGGGACATCGCGACGACCGACCGCGCGCTTCGCGCGGACGGGCTGGGGTTCCTTTCCGACCTTGTCGGCGACGAGGCCGACGGCATCCGGCAATCCTTCAGTGTCCCCTCGCCCCACACCCTGCTCGTCAACGAATACATCGAGCGGTACCGCGGATTCGACGGGTTCTTCACCACGCACAACGTCACGAAGCTCACGCGGGCTACGGCCGGCCAGTAGCGCGACACCTGCACGCACCCTCCCCCTCGATTCGACCGGCCCGGCGCGCGGCCGCAGGCGGGCTGCCCCGGTCCCCGCGGAAAGGCGTTCGTCCGATTCCGCTTGCACACGGCCCCGAATCCGCTAAAGTCGCGGCCTGTCCGCACCATCGGGGCGTAGCTCAGTTTGGCAGAGCGCTTGGTTCGGGACCAAGAGGTCGCTGGTTCAAATCCAGTCGCCCCGACCA
>PWTM01000197.1 GCA_003563855.1 PVC group bacterium
CCAGCCGCTGGGTGGCCGCCCGGATCGTCGCCGACTGGCTCGATCACCGCCTCTTCCCGGACCGCGAGCTCGAGCGCGTGACCGCCGACCGCCCCTTCGTGACGGAACTGGCCCTCGGCGTCGTCCGTCGCTACGGGACGCTGGCCTGGGTGCTCGAACGGATGGTGCCGCGCCCGCCGCGCGGCCCGCTGGCCGCCGTGATCTTCGTCGGCTTCTACCAGGTGCTCTACATGGACCGGACCGCCGTTCACGCCGCCGTGAACGAGACCGTCGAGACCGCACACCGCGTGGCGGGCCCGCGCGACGCGGCCCTGGTCAATGCGCTCCTGCGACGGCTCGCCCGCGAGCGCGAGGACTGGCTGCGCGGGATCGAGCGCGCGCCGGACTCGGTCCGGTTCTCGCACCCGCCCGAGCTGCTGCACCGCTGGAACCGGCACCTGGGCCGGCGCGCGACGCGCCTGCTCTGCGCCTGGAACAACCGGCCGCCGGAGCTGGTCATCCGCCCGCGCGCCGGCCTCGACGCGGCGGCCTGCGCGGCCGAACTGCACGCCGCCGGGATCGACGTCCAGCCCCACCCCTTCGCGCCGGACCGCTACCTGGTCTGCCCGCGCGGCGTGCCCTTCGAGCGCATCCCCGGCTTCGCCGAAGGCCGGTTCTACGCGCAGGATCCCTCGACCGACATCGCGGTCGAGCTGCTCGACGTCCAGCCCGGCGAGCGCGTGCTCGACGCCTGCGCGGCGCCCGGCGGAAAGACCGTCCTGCTGGCCGAAGCGATGCGCGGCCAGGGCGGGCTGCTCGCGCTCGACCGGCACGCCGACCGGTTGGCGCGGCTGCGGGACAACCTGCGCCGCATGGGCCACGCCGGCGCCGTGCGCGTCGAGATGGCGGACGCGACACAACTGCGTCCCCGGGACGTCGCCCGCGTCCTCGGCGGGGACGGCCGCTTCGACGCCGTGCTGCTCGACGTGCCCTGCTCGAACACCGGCGTCATCCGCCGCCGGCCGGACGCGCGCTGGAACCTCGACCAGCGCAAGCTCGACCGGCTGACGGCCACGCAGTCGGCACTGCTGGAGGCCGGGTGGTCCCTGCTCGCCCCGGGCGGCCGCCTGGTCTACAGCACGTGCAGCCTCGAGCCGGAAGAAGACGAGGACCTCCTCGGCGCCTGGGCGCGCCGCCACCCCGAGGCGCGTCTCGTGCGCGCACGCAAGCTCCTGCCGCACCTGACCGCCACCGACGGCGCCTATGCGGCGCTCCTTCGCGCCGCGGAGGCATAGCCCGCCCGCGGGACCGCGGCCGCAGCCGCCGGCGCCGCGCTCCGCCACCGAATCGGCTTGCCCCGATCCCGCACCGCTCCGACACTCGCCGCGCCATGAACGCCATCCGCACGCCGCCGGTGCTGGCCCTCGTCGGCCGACCCAATGTCGGGAAGTCCGCGCTGTTCAACCGGCTGACCCGGCGCCGGCTCGCCATCGTCCACGCGTCCCACGGCGTCACGCGCGACCGGATCGCCGCCGATGCGGAATGGGAGGGGCGCCCGCTGCGGCTGGTCGATACCGGCGGCGTCGGGGTCCTGGACGACGCGCGCATCCGCGACACGATCGCCGCCGGCACCCGGTCCCAGGTCGCCGCTGCCCTCGCGGAAGCCGACGGGATCGTGCACGTCGTCGATGCCCAGGCCGGTCTGACCCCGCTCGACCTCGAGGTCGGCCGCCTGCTTCATCGCGCCGGACGTCCGGCCGTCGTGGCGGCCAACAAGGCCGATAACGACGCCCTGGCCGCCCAGGCGGCGGAATTTGCGCAACTCGGCCGCGACGTCTTTCCGGTTTCCGCCCTGCACGGACGCGGCATCGGCGCGCTCATGGAGGCGATCTGCGCGCAGCTTCCCGAGGCCGCCGCCGAAGCGGGACCGGAGGAGGAAGGCCCCCTCCGGGTCGTCGTACTCGGCCGGCCGAACGCGGGGAAGTCCTCGTACATCAACCGGCTGCTCGGCGAGGAGCGCGTGATCGTTTCGGAGATTCCGGGCACGACGCGCGACAGCATCGAGATCCCGTTCGCGATTGCCGAGCCGGACGGCCGGTCCCGCCGCTACGTCCTCTGCGATACCGCGGGGCTGCGGCGCCAGGGCCGCTCGCGCGACGCGGTCGAGCACTACAGCCGGCTGCGGGTCGAGGACGCCGTCCACCGGGCCGACCTTGCCGCCCTGCTCTTCGACGCCACGGAAGGCCCCTCGCGCCAGGACAAGCGCATCGCGGCGCTGGTCGGCGAGAAGCACAAGGCCTGCGTGCTGATCGTCAACAAGTGGGATCTCGCGGGCGGTCAGACGCAGAAGGCCTACGCGGCCGCCGTGCGCGACGCGCTGCCCTTCCTCGCGCACGCGCCGCTCGTCTTCATTTCGGCCCGGACCGGCTACCGGGTCGCCGCCTCCGTCCGCGTGCTGGACCGCGCCGCCGCCGCCTACGCCCGCGGGGTCGGGACCGGCCTGCTGAACCGGAAGCTGCACGAGGCCTTCGAGCGCGTTCCGCCGCCGCGGGTGCGCGAGCGGCGGATGCGCTTCTACTACGCGGTCCAGACCGGCACGCGCCCCCCGCGTTTCCGCCTTTTCGTCAACAACCCGGCGCTTCGGACGCCCGCCTACGAGCACTACCTCGTCAATCGTGTGCGCCGCGAACTCGGCTTCGAGGGCGCGCCGGTCCTGCTGCAGTTCGCCCACGGTACACGCACACGTTGACCCACCATCGCTGAGCGTAAGGACGGCCTCTCCCACGTTGGTGAACACAAAGTCGTGCGATCCGTCCGAAGAGAGGTCCAGGACCCCAAAATCATGGATCGGGTCGTCCACTTCTGCGCGCGGCTGCTTGCCGTCCGCAGCCGACGACACCGCCTGCCTTCCCGGGCGCGCCGCCTCATTCCCGGCATGGATCGCCTCCCTGTCCTGGCGAATCTGGTGATGCGTCAGGGCCACGCCCAGGACTAATCCGGCGGCCAGCGATAGAACAACGATCTGCCAAGTCCTCATTCGGAAACGCTCCAGCCAGTTCGCAGCGCGCGGCTCCCCGGACTGGCCGCGGGCGGGGCTCCGCCGAGTCGGCAGGAACCGACGCGGGCATTGCCCTTTCTGCTTCCCCCCTACCGCCGTGCGCGGACCTAGGGCCCGGCAATGCCCGCCGCTCGAACTCAGGGCGTGGACCAGTCGGGCCGGACCTTGAAGGGCTGACCGTCGTCGCGGACGATCATCTCGCGCGTGCGGCGGTCCCACCAGACCGTCCGCAGGCTGAGGCGGTGATCGCCGTGGCAGTCGGTGCAGACGACCTTCTCCGCCTGCGTCTTCCCGGGAA
>PWTM01000048.1 GCA_003563855.1 PVC group bacterium
AGCGGCCAGAGAAGTTCATCTTGTGGCCGTGCGTCAGGTGGCCGCCGTCGGCGAGGCTCATGGCCATGACCGTATCGCCCGGTTCGAGGGCGGCGAAGTAGACGGCCATGTTGGCGCCGCTCCCGGAATGCGGCTGCACGTTGGCGTGTTCGGCGCCGAAGAGCGCGCGGGCGCGATCGATGGCGAGGCGCTCAGCCTCGTCGACGACCGCACACCCGTTGTACCAGCGGCGACCCGGGTAGCCCTCGGCGTACTTGTTCGTGAGCACGGAGCCGACCGCCTCGCGCACGGCCCGGCTGACGAAGTTCTCGGAAGCGATCAGCTCGAGGTGCTCGGCCTGGCGCCGCTCCTCGGCGCGCACGGTGCGGGCGATCTCGGGATCGCCGTCGCCCAGCGCCAGGCCCTCGGCCGCCCCGGCCGCGAGCGGGAGAATCTGGCCGACGCGCCGCTCGTGCCGCCCGCCGAGAAACTCCGCGCCGAGCCAGGCCTCGAGGATCGCGTCGGCCTCCTCCGGCGTGGTGGTCTGGCCGCCGAGCGCGAGGACGTTGGCGCGGTTGTGCTTGCGCGCCATCTCCGCCATGTGCGGCGAGGTGCAGAGCGCGGCTCGCACGCGCGGGAACTTGTTGGCGACGATGCTGACCCCGATGCCGGTGGTGCAGATGGCGATCCCCTGGTCCGCCTGGCCGTCGGAGACCCGCCGGGCGACCGCGGCGGCGAAGGCGGGGTAGTCGACGGCCTCGGTCGAGTGGCAGCCGAGGTCCTCGACCTCGATGCCGCGCTCGGCGAGACGGCCGGCCACGTGAGTCTTGAGCGTATAGCCGCCGTGGTCCGCACCGATCGCCACCTTCATGCCTGTCCCCCGGGCGCGGCGCCGGCCGCCCCGCCCTCGCGTTCCAACAGGTGAAGGACGAGGTCCGACACCGCGCTTTCGATCCGTTCCCGACACCGGCGGTAGACGAAGACGGACCCGCCGATCGGGTCCGCGATGTCCGCGCCTTCGCCGGCCGGCGCGAATGCGCCGAGCCGGCGCAGGCGCGCGGCCGCCGACGGGAACCGCGCGCCCAGCTCCGCCTGCTGGCCGCGGGTCATTACCACGACCAGCGCCGCGCGGTCAATCCGCGCCGCGGTCAGCGCCCGGCTCCGGTGCGCCTCGAGGTCGATCCCGATTTCCGCCATCGCCGCGATGGCGCCGGGAGCGGCGGGCGCGCCGTCTGCGGCGATCAGGCCGGCGGACTCGGCGCTCCAGCCGGCGGCCTGCGGCATGCGGGCGCGGAACAGCGCCTCGGCCATCGGGCTGCGGCAGGTATTGCCGGCGCAGACGAAGAGGATGACCCGTCCGCTCACGGGACCGCCTGTCGGCGCGCGTCGGCGTCGGAAGGCGCCGCGGGCGTCGGTTCCGCGCCGACCCCGGGCAGAAAGCGATCCATCGCCTTGAGCCCGAGAAGGATGTCGGCGGCCCGCTGCAGCGCGGCGTCGTCGCGGATTCGCAGCCGGAGCGCGCGGTCGTCGGGCGAGGGCTCCCGCCCGTTGCGGTTCCGGCCCGTGCCGGGCGTCGGGGCGCGTTCCCCGTCATCGGGGCGCGCGCGACCTTCGACGGCCAGGTGTGGGCGGACCCGGCCCCCGATCACCTCGCTGATCTCGTGGCCGTCGAGAAGGATGCGACGCGTTCGCACGTAGAGCACCGCATCGTCCCCGACGGGAATCCCCTCGCGCAGTCCGTAGTCGCCGGCGGTCGCCGCCCCGATGAGCATCACGCCCCGGCCCGACGCGCGGAGCAACGCGGCGAGCAGCTCGGCGGCGCCCTCGGTCCGGCCGTCGATCAGCGTCATCACCGGCATGCTCACGCGCTCGCCGGCCACGGCCATGAACTCTTCCACGGCCGAGCCGTCCATCGCCTCGACGGCGAGCGTGTATTCCTCGGGCCGCTCGGCCAGCAGGCCGGCCAATGCCGCGGCCGCATCGATCCGTTCGCCCCCGGCGCCGCGCAGGTCGAGGATGACGCCGAAGCGCCCCTCTTCCTGCCAGTCGCGCAGCCGCGCGGCGACCGCAGGCGCCGCGTCGTCGAAAAGCCCGTCCAGCCGCAGGTAGGCAAGCCGGCGCGGCCAGGCTTCGGCGGTCGCGATCGAGGGCCGGGCCAGCACGGCGGGCGAGAGCTCGAGCGCGCGGGGCGCGGAGACGCCGGGCTCGACCACCTCGAGTTGAACCGGCGTCTCGGCCTCGCGCAGCATCCGGACCACCTCGTCGAGGCCGCGGTCGGCGACGTAGCGGCCGCCGACCGATTCGAGCAGCACGCCGCGGACCAGCCCGGCGCGGGCGGCGGGCGAGTCCTCGATCGTGCCGGCCAGGGCGACCTGGCCCTCGGGCGTGCGTTCGAGGAGAAGGCCCAGGTCCGGCGCGCGGCCGCGCCGCGCCGCGCGCAGCGCCTCGAGCTCCGCCACGGTGAGCACGCGGCCGTCCGGATCGACGGCACGCGCAACCGCCTCGCGCAGCCCGCCGGAGAGCGCGGCCGGGTCCGGATCGAGCCCGTACCGGCGCAGGACCGTCTGCAGCGCCTCGAACTCCGCGGACGGGTCAGGCGCCTCGGCGTCGGCGGCGGCGGCGAATCCGGCGGCGACCAAGGCGGACGCGACGCCGAGCGCGCGAAGCGCGCGGGCGACGGGCGGGCAGGCGCGGCTCATGGCCGGGCCGTCCCGAGCGCGCGCGCCGCGATATCGCGCCGCGCCTGCGCGCCTTCGAACCGGATCTTGTCGACGCCCGCATAGGCGCGGGCGACGGCCTCCGGGAGGTCCGCGCCCAGCGCCGTAACGCCCAGCACGCGGCCGCCGGCGGTCACGACCTGCCCCTCGCGAACCGCCGTCCCCGCGTGGAACACGGTGACGCCGGCCTGCGTCTCCGCGTCCGCCAGCCCCTCGATCGGCAGCCCCTTCGCATAGGCGCCCGGATAGCCGCCGGCGGCCATCACGACGCAGACGCAGGCCTCGGGGCGCCAACGCACCAGGTTCGGGGCCAGGGTGCCGTCCGTGCAGGCCAGGAGCGCCGGAAGCAGGTCGCCCGCGAGGCGCGGGAGCACCGCCTGCGTCTCGGGATCGCCGAAGCGGCAGTTGAACTCGAGCACACGGGGGCCGTCCGCGGTCAGCATCAGCCCCGCGTAGAGCACGCCCTGATAAGGGATGCCCCGGCGCCTCAGCTCGTCGAGCACCGGCTGCAGGATGCGGTCGGTGACGAACGCGGCCAGCGGCGGATCCATCCGCGGCGCCGGCGAGTAGGCGCCCATCCCCCCCGTGTTCGGCCCGCGGTCGCCGTCCAGCGCCCGCTTGTGATCCTGAGA
>PWTM01000150.1 GCA_003563855.1 PVC group bacterium
AACTTGTTCGGATTTGTGGCCAACAGGACCCCATGCAGGGTCGATTTGCTTGGATGGGGTCCTTTCCTGAAGAGGCTGGGGCTGTGCTCGCTCAATCTCATCATGGAGTTGGCTGGCAATGCTTGGGCGCGCCAGGTTGACAGGAATCTCGTGGCGAACAATGTCAAGCGGCACATCCGCGACCGCGAGTTCAGCCCACTCCCCAGCACTGATGATTGGTGTGCAGGCGTTGTGTTGGATGAGTACGCCGACCGGCTTGATCTGGATCGGACTCGATTCGTCGAGGGTGTTGGCCGATGCGTTCTCGAAGCAGTTGGGGCCGCCGTCGTCGATCGAGGGGTCAGAGCATTTGTAGACGAGCTTCGGCCTGCAACGCAACTTGAGCGTGCAGTGGTTGAAGAGGTTGCCAAGCGTTTCATCGATATTTGGGAGGGCACGCTGGGCCCGGAGATGCTACCTGATTTGACACTCAGCCCTCAGATATCAATGTTTGGGCGATGTACCGATAGAAATAGAATTGACATTACAGTTTCTTTGCGGCAGACGATAGTCAATATTGGTGGGCACCGCGTGGACGTTGAGCTATCGACTAGCGAGTTGCTCCGCCCCATTCGTGTCCGCGGACGTGAGGCGTATCAGGTATGCTGTGATTGTCAGTTTACGGACGATTGAAAGAGCGCGTAAGGACAGGGCGCGAATGAAACCTTCAACCGCCATCATAGCCCTTTGTGTCACTATGGGCCTGTTTGGCTGCATAAGCAACAAGGGGAGCGTTCTGAAGCTGGATCATGCGGAGGAAGCGCTTACGCCGCCGCCGCTACCTGAAGTGCCGCGGACCCATATTCGGGACTTTTTGGATCCCTTCTGGGATGATCTCAGCAACTGGCCTGCTGAGATATCTAATGGTCATTATCGATATCGCCTCCACGTTCGCGGCTATGAGGGCGGTCAGAGCGCCTCCTACCAGATATCTGATGACGAACTTGCACGACTCAGGAAGGACATGGGTTGGCACGATGATATGGACGAAGACGAATTTCCCTGGTCCTTTGCGCGCTTCAATTTCGGGCCCACCTATGGATGGAGCGCCGCAGATCAGAGCGTCGTGAGACGAGGGGTGGATCATCCGGAAGTGCAAGCCAACCACTTCTATGCGCCGGATGGGACTCGGATGAGGTCGATTTTTACGGTCTTCGAGGAGAACCGCTGGGTTTCAGTGCTCTATGACAGGCGCGGCGAGATCGTCGGGTTTTGCGAGGGCGCCTACTACGACCACCTCGCATACGAGGGACGTGAGGTGACCGTTGTTCGAGGTCGAGCGGTTCCGCGCAGAGAGTTCAGCCGGATCCTCACGATGCCATGGAGCGAGTACAGAGAATGGCTCGACACTTTCGAGGGAGATCATGCACGACGCCGGTCGCACGAAACGGGGCAGCCGAGCGAGATTACGCGCTGAGCCCGCACACAGGTGCAGGTCGCTTGGCTGCGGGCATACGGAGGTGACAACGCCGCTGCCACCCGCGCGAGCGCGGCGCGCTCTGAGCCGCGTCGCCACGTGAGGAGGTTTCAGGCTTGACCGCTCTGCCGGGCAGGTCCACCATGTCACCGTCATGGGCTACCACCTGAGAGCGGAGACCGCGGCGGGGCCGCGGGAGGAGGGGCGCGTAACGGGGCATGCGCGCGCGCCGCGCACAGGTGTCGGATCTGGCTACAGATACTACAGCCCGGGGCTGGGGCGGTGGGTGAATCGGGATCCGGTTTTGGAGTATGGGGGGCTCCATCTCTATGGAATTCTGGCAAATGACCTGCTATCCGGAACGGACATGCTTGGGCTCGTTGAGTTCACCGTTCCAATCACCTGGGATAGCGGACGCCAATCACTCTTCCTCTTCTGGATCCGCCTGCAGATCGACGGCAACTGGAGAATCCACATCACCCCCAATGCCCCGAAAGATGAGTGCCCGGATCGGTGGCCCTCCAATATTCGGCCCGTGTTGACTGTGCGCAACTATGCGGCCGGCATAGGCGTTGATGCTCGCGCCGGACTTCAGGGGGACGATTTCAGCATGATCGTCGGCTTCAAAGTTGGCTTTTCGTTCCCGGCAGATGAGCCGTGGTGGAGAAGAGCGCTAGACGTATCTCTTGATAGGTCGCACTACCAGGAGATGAACGCTCGTTTGCAGATATGGGTGCCTGGGATACAGTATGATGGGCAAACGTTCCTATGTGTGTGCATAGCCTATGAAGCCGACGTGGAAGTCACTTTAGAGGCAGGGCTCTACACGACCCGAGCCGGCGGTGCAGCCGCCCTGCAGGCGGTACTGCTGCCTGTTTTGAAGACGCTCCCAGGTGCTCTCAATTCTCCCCAGTTGCCTGTGAGGCTGCCTATCCCCGCTGGTGTCAGCCCGTGAGTGAGCCGACATACAAGACGACCATGACATGCCATGACGTCGAGATTGGTCTTTCCTTCCTATGCAAGGGTGGCATTCCGTGGTCTACGCGGGAGAGAGTCGTGATCAGCGCGATTGCGGCCACGGTTGGCGTACTTTGGGTCGTGCTCACTGGCGGAGGCGATGACGTTGTATTCAGAGTCTTCGACCATGATCTGTCACTCGGCTTGCGTCGAAGCTTACATGTCTTCAAGTTCCTTGTGCTTAGCGCAATGGTGCTGATGTCCTATCGCGCGTTAAGACGTTCGCGTCAGAAGGACGCCCGAAGACAGCTCTTGGTGGAGTGGGCGAGGCAGACCGGTGGCACGGCTACGGTTCAGATCGAAGGTGATCGGATTCGGTGTCTCTGCGGCAACGACGCTAGCCCCATCGCGGCCGGGAGGATCACGTCAGTGGCCGTATCCCCGTCTCACGTCATCCTTCAGTTCACGCAAGCGAAGGGACCTGCTTTTGTTTCGCTGAAGCGTTCGGAGGAACTGTTGACGCGAGTGCGGCATGTGAGAGCAGTGAACGAAGACCATGGCATCCGGGGGGCAGGCACGGAGTAACAGAGCACTTGGAGAAGGAGCCCTCGCTCGCCGCGCCACGCGGCGCTTTCGGACTTGACCGCTCCGCCGAGCCGGTCCAGTATGTCCGCGTCATGGGCTACGACCCGAAAGCCGAGACCGCGGCAGGACCGCGGGTGGAGGGGCGCGCAACTCGGCATGCGCGCACGCCCGGCACGGGTGTCAGATCTGGCTACAGATACTACAGTCCGGGGCTTGGTAGGTGGCTGAATCGGGATCCGATCGGGGAAGCGGGGGGGATCAACCAATACGGTTTCGCAGGAAACAAGAGTCTGAGCCGTATTGATCTGCTGGGCATGAAATGTGTTGCGGTTTCTGAGCCCCGAATTACAGGGTCTGACTGGGAACTATCCAGAGTTGTTTTGGACGGTATCCCTGCAAGTTTCAGTTATCAGATCGACGGTGTCGATGTCACGTGGAGGCTGGAAGGGGAGGTGGAATGCTGTTGTAAGTTTCTCTTCTTCTTTCGACGTCGAGTCACGAGAACAATACATAAAACGATTACAAGGGCAGCGCAGATTCCTCGTAAAAGTCTTCCAATATTCGCTCTTGCTCCAGGGAACCTTCCCGTCAATGTTCCTAGCCCAAAGTCTATAGCAGAGGGGATCGGTGAGATTCTAGGAGAAATCGTAGGTGACATCGTAGGCGGAGGCTATTTTGTAACAGAAGATGAACATGCAGCGATAGGTGGAGGAATCCTTCGCTCTAAGCCAAAGTCACTCCGCGAAGGAGATTGGCCAGAAGACCCTTGCAATTGAATGAAGGAGATCGTTACATTGTACAAGACCGTCATATCAGCCATTGTTTTGGCGTTGTGCGTAGTGATATCATCATTCGTCGGTCAAAGGAAGGGATTTCAGAGTGGATACGAGGAGGGTCGATTAGATGTATTGCTCGAAGGTCTTCATTTTGATCTCAGCATCTATCGGCAAGCCTATGAGATGAGTGATTACGTACATTCATTAGAGAAAGAACATTCTTTATATATCGCACATCCAAGAAGTTGGAAGACGCTCATCTACGGGAGGATTTTGCTCTATGATGAGATGAGTGAGCGGTACGATCAGATCGTCGGAGTGACGTCACGTTTCGAAGAGGATTTAGAAAGAGCTCGCTCGATTGTCAAAGACGTGCAGCTCCTAAGGATTGGAGAGGGCATAACGCACGAATTCGAGCGGGAAGAAGAATTGAGTTCGGATAGCAGTGTCACGAGCCAAGACTCAGAACCGGATGTCGTTGGCGGAACTGAGGGGAACGAGACGAGGGACTGATGGAGACAGACCGAGCCGTAGAGATCGTACAGAGCCTTGCCGAGCTGTCTGGCGTTTGCGCCGGCATGTGGGAGTACGGCCATCGGGGTCACGTCTCAACATTCAACGCCACGCTCGTGTGCGGGGCCGCCGGGGACGGGTTAGAGGCGCTTTCGGGCTGAAACGCTTTCAGACTTGACCGCTCGGCTGATCCGTCCCATCATGCCACCGTCATGGGCTACCACCTGAGAGCGGGGGCCGCGGCCGGGCCGCGGGAGGAGGGGCGCGCAACGCGGCATGCGTGCGCGCGGCGCGCGGGTGTCGGATCTGGCTACAGATACTACAGTCCGGGGCTGGGGCGGTGGGTGAATCGGGATCCGATTGAGGAGCGAGGTGGGTTGAATGTGTATGGGTTCGTGGGGAATGGTCCTGTAGGTGTCTTCGACCCCTTCGGCCTCTGGACTGAGATTCAGCGGCGGGGAGAGGTGCGGGCACGGACTTGTGCTCAATTGGGCGACACAATCGGCAGCTTGGCAAACCAACTCCACCTTGACTCTGATGACGCATTGGGCTCATCCGGATGGTTGCGAGCAGTAGACGGCACTGCTGTCAGTTCCGTGGAGCCAGGAACGTGGTACACCGTTCCCAACACCGTTTTCGTGGATTTGGGACTCAATCGCGGCTGGGAATACCGTTATCTCTTGTCCATCTTCAATCATAGCCTACGCCGTAGCGCGCGCGACTTAGAGTCTCAGGGCTATCATGTGTCTGTCACAGAGAACGTCACGGCAGGGGAAATGAGAAACCATATGCGCACGGACGGCATCTATGCTTACTTCTATGCCGGTCATGGCGTCGGCCATCCTGATTCTGAGGTTCTTGCGCCCGAGGGGCGCTACGCTGAGAGCTACGTCGCGCCCGGCAGATACGCCCCGTACAGAATCCGCAGAATGGTGCTCTATGCGTGCAGCTCCGTGGCCGACCGCCCTACGCGGCAAACGTATCTGACCGATCCTACGAAGTCCTTCTGGAATCTGAACGTGTCCTCACGAGGGTCGGTCATTGGTTTCCTCATCGATGTCAATATGTTCAATATCTGGCGGAATCCTCCAGTTGCCATCCAGGGCACCACGGAGACGTTTCCCCGATACGGAGATATTCTTGATGTTCGCATGGAGAACTGAGATCCTGGTGCCATTCTATGAAGCGTCGTCTTGTACATGTCACCGCGAAGGCCGTTGTTCGTGCCGTGCTTTCTATGATCGCCGTTGCGGTGTTGATACTCCTTCTGCTGCCCGCAATCAAGACGAGACCTAGAGCGAATCCAACCGCGGTTACGGCACTCCGGCTGTCTGGAATCAGGGTAGCTACTCAAGCGTTCGTGACGGATCACGGGCCCATCACGACCACAGACAACAGAATGATCGTTAGTCTTCTTGCTGGGCGTAGAGAATCTGTTCAGGGCGTTCAATACCTAGACATCTCCCCTGAACGGCTCGACGCGCGGGGGCACCTAATCGACGGCTGGGGTACGCCAATACAGTTCCGTTTGGAACAGGATGGTCACAGGTTGATCATTACATCGTACGGCCCCGACAGGAAACCTGGTGGGGGTGACGACATCTCGGTGGCGGTGCGAATGATGCCCGAATGATAGGCCCAGCATCAGGGTGGCGGCACCTCCTCGATGCCTTCGCGGTCGCAGGCCACCGGGTGAGGGGCGCGCAACGCTTTGTGCGCGCACGACGTGCGCGGGTGTCGGATCTGGCTGGAGCGATCCGGGCGGACCGCGGTAAATTGTTGCGACCGCATAAGATACGGGGGTTCTGTGGCGAGGGTGTGTGCCTGGCGACGTATTCCGGCCTGCTCTGTCGCCTGTAAGCATCAGCCGCGGAGGCATGGCACGGCACGACGCGCTGCCGGAGAGGCGGGACGGGTTTCGCCAGAGAGGGCGCTGGCGGCTTGCTGCGCGACGTGGTAGCGTTGCCCAGGAGAGGCACATGAATGCGATAGACCGAATCACGTTCGATCCCGAGGTCATGGGGGGCAAGCCCTGTATCCGCGGGATGCGCGTGACCGTTGGCACCATCGTAGGGCTGGTCGCGACCGGACGCACACGCGCCGAGATCCTCCAGTTGTACCCCTACCTGGAGGAGGAGGACATTCGCCAGGCGCTTCGGTATGCGGCATGGCGGGCTGAGGAAATCGAGGTGCCCCTGGCGCCCGCATGAAGATCGTGATCGACATGAACCTATCTCCGGCCTGGGTCTCCATGCTGGATCAGGCCGGGCATGATGCGACGCACTGGTCGAGTCTCGGCCGACCCGATGCAAGGGGTTCGGCACCGCGAGGCAAGGGAGAAACACGGCGAACAGGCGCCGACGCTCCGCCTTGCGAGGAAGGTGGGGAGCGGAACTACGAAACACGCGAAAGGCGCGAAAATGGGGGGGGCGTGGGGGGAGCTGGTGAAACGCTGAAACGCTGAAATGCTGAAATGCTGAAGGGGGAGGGGAGTGGAGGGGAAGAAACGTTCAACGCTCAACGCTCAACGTTCAACGTTCAGAGTCGCCGGCGTCGCACCCGGCGCTCACTTGGGTCGTCCGGGAATGATGCTGACCTGATGATTCTGTCGTTCCAGGCCAACGCGCCCTGCACTTCGCCGACCTGCGCTGCCTCTGGCTGTCCCCCGGGCAACGGGGGCGAGGAGGGACAGAATCATTGTGGACAGAATCGGGCGAAGGGGGATCCGAGAGCGGCAGGGACCGGCCGTGGTCGCCCCGCCGTTGAACGTTGAGCGTTGCGCGTTGAACGTTGAGCGTTTCCCCCTCTTCTGTCTCCTCCTGTTCCCGCCGGCCGCTGAGGGCCGGCCTACACCGACGGCAGCGCGGGCCGGGGTTGGCGGCGCTGCAGGCCGGGGCTCTGACCCCGGCGAATCCACTCGTCCTCGTCGTCGTCCTCGTGCTCGATTCCCTCGAACTCCATAGGGGTCACGTCTCAACATTCAACACACCTCCAGCGTAGCGCGGGGTCGGTCCGCACATCGCTGCTGAACGCTTCTGCGCGGGAAGTTCTGCGAGACCACCGCCGCTGCCACCCGCGCGAGCGCGGCGCGCCGTGAGGCGCGCCGCCGCGTGAGGCGGTTTCGGGCTTGACCGGCCGGCATGCCGCGGCGCAGCATGCCCGTGTCATGGGCTATCACCTGAGAGCGAAGGCCGCGGCGAGGCCGCGCGCGGAGGGGCGCGCAACGCGCGGTGCGTGCACGCCCCGCGCGGGTGTCGGATCTGGCTACAGATACTACAACCCCGAACTGGGGCGGTGGGTCAATCGCGATCCGATTGGAGAACGCGGCGGATCGAATGTGTATTGCGCATTCGGCAATAGATCCATGGATCACGTGGACCTCCTCGGACTGCTGTTCCGACGACGAAGGTTTCGCGCGGAGGCCGTTCTGTATCTGAATGATACAGTTCGTGATGGCATTCCGTACTACAACGTTGCCATTGAGCACCACCTTCCAAGGCGCCGTGATGCGATTCAGGTTGTGCGTGATCGCTCCGTCATCACCATTTCGTCAGGCGGTGCCCGCGCAAGCGTCATCCGCCACCGGTTGACTGTCGATCTATGGCAGTACGCGCGTCATCGCAGAACGGCAGGACGCCGGCGTGGCGGATATGTGGTCAGCGACAGCTATGTGACGGGCTTCCCGCACTTCCCCGACGGTCGAACCGCTCTGCTGTGCGAATACGAAAATCGAGCTGATTCTACGCTCTATCTTGGGAATCCCCGGTCAGTCGAGGCCTTCTTTGCTGAGCGGGGGATAAGACCCGACCCGGATAGACCCGACGTTATCCAGATTGCCGGAGTCGAAGAGGAACCTGGTCTCGGCACTGCTGCCGCGTTCGATGAGTGGCTGACGAACATGGATGAGCATGCGGCCGCGTATTCCTTCGCGCTGATCTATCGATGGCAGCGCGACTGGCGGCACGGCAATCACCGGAGGGAGTTCTCTACCGAAGGCGACATTCGCACAGTGTCGCACTGGTAGCATGTCGCGCAAAGGGCGAATGCGGGAGGGGCGGATGATGAAGGGTCTTCCGGTCGGAACACTTCTGTGGATTCTGCTGCCGCTGCTCATCTCGTCGACGTGCAGAGGGCAGGATCGCGGGGTGGGCGTCAGAGAGATGGATGTCCGAACGGCGATGCAGCGCTTTCGCGATATTCGACAGTTGCCACTGCCAAGCGATATCTTGCTTCTTCGAGGGGCTTCGTATCGAATAGCCCGAGGTCGTAATGTGAGCTATGGCCGGCTCAGGTACGCCGCATCACGGCTGCGGGTTGAAACGGCGCGTGACGTCTTGGACCTGACCGCCTACCTGAGAGATCCGGACGGCCACCTGCGGTTCATTGCGTTTCATGCTCTCACGCTCTATGCTGAGGCGGATGCGCGCTGGGAGGGGCTGCCACTGTATGCGATCGCCTACGAGATGGAATCGGAAGACTACAGAACGATGCTTCATGCGATCCTGGATGCCGTGAGTGTCCGAGTAGAGATGCGTCCAGGATCGGAGGCGGATGGACGAGAAACGCAATAAACTACACCGGGGGGGGGTCGGTCCGCACATAGTTGCAGAACGCTTGGACACGGGAGGCTCTGCGCGACCGGCGACGCTGTCACCCGGCCGAGCCAATGCGCCTGCGCCTCGCCCAGCGTAACTACTCAGGCCCCCGGGGAAGAGAGTGCTGGCCTGTCCCCCACGAATCTGCGAAATCTGCGGACGAAGAAGAAGAGCGCCAGGATAGGATAGGTTCGCGGATCGGGGGTGGAGGCCGGGCCTCCCGGCCCTGATCTATCGGGGGGTCTTCGGGTTCTCCGGGGAGCGGATTGTCCACAGAAACTATGTGCGGACCGACCCCACGCCCCCTGACCGCCCCCACCCCCTGAAGACGCGACGAAGCATGCGCCCACGCTCCCGGATCGGAAGCCGGTCCTCAAGTGCAACCGCGAGCGGTCCGGGAACGGTTGGGGCGACATTACGTGCCGCTCTCCGCGCCGGCCGCCGAGGTCCAGCCTATCACCGATGGCAAAGCAAACCAGCTTCGGCGGCGCTGTTGCCGGGCTTTACCGCATGGAGTGCGGTGGCAGAGTCCCGGGCGCGCCTCGCGCCCGGGACGGCGACACCGCTTTCGCCCACGCCAGCCGCCGCGTGTTCCCGACCAAACCAAAGCGGCGTCGCCGGGCTTCGCCCTCTGCCGCCGCACTCCATATCGCGTCATCCTCTTGGAAGCCTAAGAGCCACCGCGAAAGTGAAGGGGGAGGATGTCCGCTCCCCCGGGAACGCCACGCTCCAGCGTGGCACGGTCCTGGTCCGCAAGGTTCTCGTCCCCTTGATCGGCCAGGCCGGAACCTGGCGTTCCCGGGGGGCACGTTCCGGTCCACATGATCGCCCCCTCGTCTCGATTCCCCGGGTGGCACGGTACCCTTGCAAAGTCGTGGACTCTCCCGCCCCGGGAGATCACCCCCGCACGCCGAAGACTGGGGAAGCCCACCCGCTTTCCGCGTTACGCCTCTGCGTCGCGATGCTATGGTTTCCGCCGATTCGCGGCGCGGCTGGCCCGGGATGGACCCCGGCGGGCGCGGGCCGCGCGGAGGAATGCCATGTCGCACAGCACCGGTTCCGCCCCGTTTCTCAACCTCGGCGGCGTCCTGCCGCACCTGGCGGTGCGCGCCGCGCACCGGCCAAGGCGCAGCGAAACGGGCATCGGCGCGCTGATGCCCTGGGCCGACCGGCTCTGGTTCGCCACCTACGTCGCCCACAAGCGCGGTACCGGCGACGGGACCGGGCTCTTCTTCGTCGACGACGATTTCCGCCTGCACAAGCATCCGGCCTCGGTCGTGGGCACCTATGCCAACCGCATGGTGCATGCCGCAAGCGACCACATGATCATCGGCCCGCATCGCATCGACCCCGATGGCCGCGTCGAAACCTTTCAGGACCTCGTGGACGTCCGCCTGACCGCGACCTGCCCCCACCTGACGGACCCGGCCAACAAGGTGTACTTCCTCGGCATGGAAGGAGAGTTCTTCGAGGCCGACGTTCGGACGATGAAGGTGACGTTCCTGGCCGACCTGTTGAAGGAGCTTTCCGTGCACGGCAAGACGCTTCCGCACTTCAAGTCCGCCAGCACGAACCACGGCCGGGTCGTCGTCGCCAACAACAGCTACTACCCGAAGGACTTCATCGATCCGGCGGACTGCAACGGACGGCTGGCGGAATGGGATGGCGAGACCTGGACGATCGTCGAGCGCACGCAGTTCAACACGACGGCCTGTCGCGCCTCCCGCAATAAGTTGGGACCGGCCACCTTCGCCGTCGGCCAGGACCGCGCCTCGGCGATCCTGAAGGTCTTCCTCCCCGCGACCGGATGGCAGACCTACCGGCTGCCGAAATCCACGCACACGCAGGACCATGCCTATACCACCGAATGGCCGCGCATCCGCGAAGTGGAAAGCGAACGCTGGCTGATGGACGCCAGCGGGATGTTCTACGAGATGGCCTGCATGACCTACGCGGACCGCGTCTGGGGCGTGCGCCCGGTCAGTTCGCACCTGCGCATCATCGGCGATTTCTGTTCGTGGAACGGACTGCTCGTGCTGGCGGGCGACCAGACGACGCCGCTCGGGGACGCCAACCTCGAGGGCGGTCAGCCGCAGGCCAACCTGTGGTTCGGCAAGACGGACGATCTCTGGCAGTTCGGCAAGCCGGCCGGTTGGGGCGGTCCGTGGTGGGAAACGCCCGTCCGCGCCGGCGAGCCGAGCGATCCGTTCCTGATGACCGGCTTCGAGCACAAGTGCCTGCACGTGACCCACGACGGCGGCGCGGGGGTCCGCGTCGCGGTCGAGGTCGACTTCATGGGCACCGGGCAATGGTTCCAGGCCGAAACACTGAGGACCGGCGAGGGCGGATACGCCGGCCACGTGTTCCCGACCGGATTCAGCGCCCACTGGGTGCGGCTCGTGCCGGACCGCGGCGGCGTGGCCACCGCGCAGTTCCACTACACCTGAGCCGGGTCCCGCCGCTTTCGGAACGCGCCCTACCGGCGCCGGCGACGCACCTCGTCCCACGGCCGGGCGCCGACGCGGGCCGCCCAGCGCTCGTATTCCGCGGCGAGTCCGGCAACCCGGTCCGGTTGCGAGGACGCGAGATTCTCCGTCTCGGTGCGGTCGGCCGCCAGGTTGAACAGCTCCCACGGCTCGCCATGGGAGGCGACGAGCTTCCAGTCTCCCTGCCGCAGGGCGCGATGACCCTGGTGCTCCCAGCCGATCGACGCGTGGCCCACGCGCGTCCGCCCATCGAACAGCGGTCGGAGCGTCCGCCCCTCCTGCGGCGTCAGCGCGCGCCCGTCGAGCGTCGACGGGGTTGCCGCGCCGGCGTAGTCCAGGCAGGTCGGCGCCAGGTCGATCACGTGACCGACCGCGTCCGTCCGCGCGTCGCGCGCGATGCCGGGGCCGCGCGCGATCAGCGGCGTGGCGATCCCGCCTTCGTGGACGTACTGCTTGAAGAGGCGCAGCGGCGTGTTGCTCGCGTTGGCCCACGGCAGGCCGTAGGAGCGGAACGAATCGGCCGTGCCCGTCCGCGCCTGCGGATCGGCGCTGCGCTCGATCTCTTCGTCGCAGCCGCCGTTGTCGGCGAGGAAGAGCACGACCGTGTCGTCGGCGAGCCCGAGTTCGTCGAGCGTCCGGAGCACCCGAGGTCCGACCAGCCCATGTCGTCCACCATGACCAGCACGATATTCGGCCGGCGTCCTTCGTCTTCGTTCAAGGAGTCTGTTCCTTTTCATCCCACGGCCACACGTTCCCGTATCGCACTCGCGGGGAGACCCCGCAGAACGTCCTCGCGGCGGTCTTGCAAGATCAAGTCAATCGCCTCCGCGAGGTTCTTGAGACATTCCGCCTTGGTCTTGCCCAGTCCGTTCGCTCCCGGGATCTCCGGACAGTATGCCACAAACCACTTTCCGTCCCGCTCTACGACAGCCGTGAACTCGTTGTGCATGTATCACCTCTTTCTCAGCAAGTAATCTAACACGAGTCACATCCTGGGCGCATCTCACTTCTGCCGGCGCATATACTGCATTGACGGGGCCTGGGGCCGATGTAGTTCGCGGCAAAGTTGACGGATACGTTAGCTCCGGTGTAGTTTGCGAATAAGTTGACGCCGTAGTTGATGGTGGCCAGTATTGTCGCGATGTCG
>PWTM01000257.1 GCA_003563855.1 PVC group bacterium
GCGCGACCGCCGAACGCGTGCCGCCTGCGCCCGCGCCGGCCGCGGGATGACGGACGCCGCGTCCCCCGGGCCGCCGGAAGGCGGGACGGTCGAGGTCCGCACGACGGCCATGGCCTTCGGCGGCCGTGCGGTCGGGCGGGTGGACGGGTTTGTCGTCTTCGTCGAGGGCGCGCTGCCCGGCGAGCGGGTCCGGGCACGGATCGCGCAGGTGCGCCGGAGCCACGCGTTCGCGCGGGTCGAGGCCGTGATCGAGGCCTCGCCCGAACGGATCGAGCCGCCCTGTCCCGTCTTCGGCCGATGCGGCGGCTGCGCGTTCCTGCACTGGAGCCCGGCCGGGCAGTGCCGGGCGAAGACCGCCTGGGTCCGCGAGGCGCTGCGCCGTTTCCCCGCCGCGGCCGAAGCGCTGCCCGAGCTGCCCTCGGACCGCGAACCGTTCCGCTTCCGCAACCGCATGGGCTTCTCCGTCGCCCGCGGCGACGACGCGCGCACCGTCGTGGGCCTCCACGCGCGCGGCCGGCCCGACGAGGTGCTGCCCGCCGACGATTGCGTCCTCCCGCTGCCCGGCATCGGCGTCCTGCGCACCCGGCTCGCGGAAGCGCTCGGGTCCCTTCCCTCGCCGCCGCGCCGGATCGAAATCCGCCAGAGCCTCCACACCGGGGAACGGCTCGCGAACCTCTTCGCCGGGACGGACCTGCCCGGGATCGAGGGGCTGGCCGAGGCGCTGGACGGCGCCTGCGAACACCTCTGGCTGACCGTCGGCCCCGAAGGCCCGGGCCACCGCGTCCGGCGCGAGCGTCGCCGCCTTCGGGGCGCCGGCCGTCTCGTCGAGCGCCTGGGCGGGCGCGATTTTGAGATCGGGCCCGAGACCTTCTTCCAGACGAACACCCGCGAGGCCGAGGCGTTGCTTGCCCACCTCCGCGCGCGGACCGACCGACTCGCCCCGCGCCGGATCGTCGATCTCTACGCCGGCGCCGGCGCGCTGGCGATCGGCCTGGCCGGACCGGACCGCGAGGTGCTCGGCTTCGAGGCCTCGGCGCCGGCCGTGCGCGAAGCCCGGCGCAACGCGGAACGTAACGGGCTCGATCGCGTCGCGTTCCGCCGCGCACCGGTCGAGGCGGTCCGCCCCGCCCACCTCGGCCGCCCGCCCGACCTGGCCGTCGTCGATCCGCCGCGCGCGGGTCTCTCGCCGGCCGCCCGGCGCGCCCTCCTCGCGCTCGAAGCGCCCGCGCTCCTCTACGTCTCCTGCAACCCCGCGACGCTCGCGCGCGATCTCGACGCGCTGGCCGCCGCCGGCTACACCGTCGGCAATGCCCGCGCCTTCGATCTCTTTCCGCAGACGGCCCACGTCGAATGCGTGGTCGAGCTGACCCGCTGACGCACCGCACCGCCCGGAGGCGCGCGCTTCAATACCGCTGGAGCAGTTCGAGCATCCGGCGGTCGAGCCGATGCCCCTCGAAGCGCTCGTAGTCGACGTCCTCGCGGCCACTGTCGAGCACGCCGAAAGGCCCGCGCAGGTTCCAGAGCGCCCACCCCCAACCGGCCTCCTCCCAGTTGCGAAGGCAGTCTTCCATCCAGCGCAGCACGACGTCGTGCGGCGTCCGGTGATAGGCGCCCCACTCGCCGACCATCACCCCGACGCGCTGCGCTTCGAGCGCCTGCCAGGGCCGGATGTAGTCCTCCCATAGGAGGGCGCGGTCGGTCTCGCTTTCCGCGCGGAGCGTGTGCCGCTCGGCATCGAAGGCGAGGCCGACCTGCGATCCGCCCCAAACCTCCTGGCCCGGCGCAAGGCGGGCCTCGCCCCTGCCCGGCGCGGCGGCCGGCCGCAGGCCCAGCTCGCGGACGGTCAGCCAGTCGCCCTCCGCGATGTCGATCTCGACCTCCTGCGTATCGGCAGGGATATCCGCGAAGACGTCCAGGTCGAACCGGTTCTGATAGATCGCCCACTCGGCCCGGTAGACGCTCTCCTCCCACTCGCCCTCGCCGGCCCGGGGGTCGAAGACGCGCTCGAAAACCGTCCGGCCGTCCGCGCGAACCCGCAGACGCGCGCGGATGGAGACGACGCCGACGCGGATGCGCAGGCGCACCGCCTCGGGGAACGGGCCCTCGATCCGCAGCGGCTCGGCAAACTCCGCCTTCATCGGGCCGTAGAGGAACCCGTTGACTTCGTTGACCGGCCAATGCGGCGGCGGGTAATCGTCGGCGCCCGGCACCCACGGGGCGCGGTAGTGCGTGAGCGGGAACGGCGCGTAGCCGCGCGTGAACTGCGCGACATCCAGGTGCAGCGCCTCGAAGGCCGGCCGCGTCCCGAACTCGAGGCCGTCGAGGATGATCAGCCGGGCCGGATCCTCCTCGCGAATCGCCTCGGCCACGCGCGCCATGACGTAGGCATAGGCCGCGGGTTCCACCTCGCGGTCGGGCTCGTTGACGGGGTTGAAGCTGAGCCGCTCGGAGGGGATGCCGCGGTAGCGGCGCGCAAACATGGCCCAGTGCAGCGCCGTCAGGCGCTGCGCCTCCTCGTCGGTCCAGAGGTCCATCTCCTCCGCCGGCCGCGCCACGGTGTAGCCGGGCGCCCGGTGCAGGTTCAGGCAGACGTGGATTCCGTAACGCTCGCCCCAGGCAATCGCGGCGTCGATCTCGCGCAGCACGTTCTCGTCGAACTGCTCGGGGTCGCCGTCGACGATCCATAGCCGGTAGTCCATGGGCAGCCGGACGAAGTTGAACCCCCAGTCGGCGATGCGCCGGAAGTCGGCCTCCGCGAAGGGCCGGTTCCCGGATTCGAGCCGGAACTTCTCGAGCAGGTTGAACCCCCGCCAACGCGGGAGCCGTTCGGGCGTGGCGGGGGGAAACACCGGCGCCTCCTCCTCTTCCTCCTGCCCGGGGGAAGGCGCCCCGGCCAGCAGCAGCGCGGCCACAAACCCGCCGAGCGCGCGGCGAAAGAGCGCGCCGCCGCGCCGCCAGGCCGTCCGCCCTGCCCCGATCCCATCCATGCGCGCACTCCCCGCCCGGGCCAATCCGCCCGCTGCACCGAGCATAGGGTCGACGGCGTCTCGTTCCAAGCCCCGCGGCGCCGGAATCGGAACGGCGGGCGCATCTCACTTCTGGCGGTCTCTGCCCGAAATGCCTGGCCCCGGCTATCTTAGCATGTGCGCATGGTGCAATGCGCCGACGCGCGAAGGGTCGACGGAGAAGATTCTGATTCCCCGACTCGGTGGAGTTCGCGGCAAAGATAGCGTTGGAGTTAGTCTCGCAGGAGTTGTCGAGGCAGTTAACGGAGGAGGACGACCTTCAAACGCCTGGTGGGCGCTTCCGTATAGGAA
>PWTM01000286.1 GCA_003563855.1 PVC group bacterium
GCACCGGTACCCTCACCGTCACGCTCACGTTGCAGAACGGTACGGGAGGCGTGATCGATCGGCTCTATGTATCCTACCTCGGACGCGCCGAGCGCACCGACCAAGGCCGCTCGCCCGAATGGAAGGTGGAGGTGGATGGCAGCGAAGTCGCCGAACTGGCCTACTCCACCGAGGGCGGAGCGGATGCATACAGAAGCTTCCTCGTCACGGGCCTCAACATCGCCGATGGCGGGGTCTTCACCATCACCTGGGAATCCGAACGCGGCGAGCCCTCGGGTGGTTCGAAGCAGATCGGCATCGCGGACGTGCTGGTTGCCCTTGATGCTCCTCCGACCGTCAACTTCGCCGACTGGATCGCGGACTTCGAGGTCGGCGAACTGACCGGATTCGCTGACAACCCGGCCGGCGACGGGATCCCTAGCGGCCTGAAGCATGTCTTCGGCCTGAACCCGGAGGAGTCCTACCCGGACTCCGTGTTCCTGGCCACGGAAGCGGAAGACGGCTCGCTCACCATCGTCCACCCGCTCACCAAGGGTGCCATCGCCGACGACGTGGAATGGTTCTACCAGTGGACGCTCGACCTGGAGAACTGGTTCGCGGCCGGCGAGCAGGACCCCGAATCGGGCGTGGAAGTCACCTTCTCCGCACCCGCTATCATCGACGGCAGCGATCCCGACTTCAACCTCGTGCAAACCACGGCCACCGTCACCGGGGGCGAAACCTCCCGGCTTTTCGTTCGCGTCGGGACCGAACAGGAATCGCCCCCCGCCGAATAAAGGAAACGCAACTGCCCGGGCAGCCGCCCGATTTCAATCCATCGTCTTGGTCTTCATCGGGAAGTTGGATTGACTGGCCGCCGATGGCACCGATGCCCCATGGGCCACACGCGACCGGGAAGGACGCGTCGATGGGCTCTTGGCATAGGACAATCTTATGCCATCATTTCCCCGACCGAAAACAGCATCCTAAGCCCGAAAGAAACCTTGCCTTAGGCTCGCAACCCATTGCCCGTCCGCATGTTGGCTAGCTCCGACCCCAGTCCCTGATCCAAACGAGCATTTCGCCCGGGGAACGATTGGCCCACATGAAGTAGGGTATGGCCGTGATGTCGCAGGGAACATGCCGTGAGCTCTGACTTCGATACAGTCGGCCCTTCCAGTCTCCCGGCTCTCGCCGACAGGCTTTGGCGTGAATCCGTGGAACGTTCGCGAGAAGACCGGAATGGTTCCGTGTGATTGTGAATGCCGGATCGGAAAGCAGCACGATGTCGTTGAGGTTCCCGCCGTTGTCCACTTCTTCGATGCAGTACACGACCGGCCCCCTCTGCAGGGCCACGCGCCCGCAATCCTGCCTGACCGCGGGATGCGCCTCGATGCGTTCGACAGTCATTGGCAGAACGAGATCAACACGATCACCGGTATGCCATGTTCTCCGGATGCGGGCATACCCTCGCTGGGTGGCGGAGCCGCGCGCGACCGCTTTGCCGTTGACGTACAGTTTCGCATCGCGACACCATCCGGGGATACGTAGCGCCAGTGTCCAAATCCGTGCGTGCTCTGGCGCGATGGTGAGGACGACTCGTTCCTCCCAAGGGTATGCCGTCTCCTGCGAGATGCGAACGGTTTGCCCCGCAAGGGTGACATGACCCGTGCTCTGGGCATAGAGATGGACGGCCAGTTCGTGCGCGCGGGTCGAATACATGAAGCCGGGAAACTGGGCGATCATGCGGGCGATGTTCGGCGGGCAGCAAGCGCACCCAAACCATTCGCTTCGGCGATAGTGATAGTTCTTCTCCACAAACCGGCCGTTGCCGTCGAACCCGGTATGCACCGCGAGCGGATTGCCGTAGAAGAAACGCTTGCCGTCAAGCGAGACGCCGCTGATCGTGCCGTTGTATAGCGCCCGTTCCATCACATCGGTGACTTCCCCGTCGAGTTCGGCCGTCAGCATCCGTTGCGCCCAGAGGACCAGTCCGATGGCCGCGCAGGTCTCGAGATAAGCGCCCTCGTTGGGCAGGTCATAGTCGCACGTGAAGCCCTCATTCGCCGCCACTGGCCCCAGCCCGCCGGTAACGTGCATCCGTCTTTCAACAAGGTTCTTCCATAGCCGCTTGCAGGCTTTCCTCAAGGCAGGGTCGCCGGTCACCTGCGCAACGTCGGCCATGCCGCAATAGAGGTACATGGCCCGGACCGCATGGCCGACGACGGTCGTCTGTTCCCGCACGGGCAGGTGAGCTTGATTGTACGCATAGGTCTTCGCCCAGAATTTCCGAGGGTCTTCGCCCCGCGCTCGCGCTTCCTGGTCGAAGTAGTGCGGCGAACGACCACGCTCATCAATGAAGAAGCGGGCCAGGTCGAGATAGCGGCTCTCGTGGGTAACGGCGTAGAGCTTCATCAAGGCCAACTCGATCTCCTCGTGACCGCAATAGCCACGCTTCTGGTTCGTGCGCCGACCGAAGACCTTGTCAACGTGATCGGCATAACGGCACATGACGTCGAGAAACTTGCGTTTGCCGGTCGCCTGATAGTAGGCCACGGCCCCCTCCATCAGGTGCCCGGCGCAATACAGTTCATGGTCGTCGCGTAGATTGGTCCAGCGTTTCTCGGGTTCCACGGCGATAAAATGTGTATTCAAGTACCCGTCCGGTTGTTGTGCCCAAGCGATCAGATCGACCACGTCGTCCACGAGATGTTCCAATGCGCGATCGCGGGACGCCGAAAGGCTGTATGCGGCAGCCTCGATCCATTTGCCTAAATCGGAATCCCAGAAGACATGTGGAGGATTGTCGTCGCCCTCCTTCCACGTCAGCCGAAACGCGTTAATGCGGCCGGTCTTCTTGCACTGTTGGTATTGTATGGGTAGTGTAACGCAGCGATTGACGTCCATCACCCGCTCCCAGAATCCGCCGGTGATCCGCACATGCCCGAGTCCGACCGAGACGAAAGGGGATGCCACGGCTTTGCGCGTGTCTTGTATCATTCGCTCACCCTCCATCTGATTGCTGCGCCGGGTAAGGTGCAAACGCTACCGTTCTCACGCGGCTGTAAGCCGTCGCGAGCAACGGCTTGGCCATTCCTAGTAGTTGCAGTTGCCCCAGAACAATTCCAGCATGTACTCGTAATCTGCCAGCTTGACCGATGGCGGAATGGAATGATCGGACATGTAGATGTAGGGTGCACGCAGTCTCTTCATTCCATTGAGTTTTGCGAGGCATTCCTGTTTGATTCGGATCCGATCGCCCGATTCCAGCGACCGAATGTCAATATTGCCCATGAAGCAGAGTTTGTCTCTGTATTGCTCTGCGAGCGTCACGACATGCATGCCGGTTTTTGCCTCCATGGCTTGAACGCAATCCACACCAGAGCCGATGATGCATTCCAGATGAGGCCGGAAATCACCACAGGTGTGTAAAATGACAGGCAGGTTGTAGTCCTTGAACATAGCGAAAAGCTCTTTGTGATAAGGGTGGATCATCTCCCTGTGGCAGGCCGGGGACGCAAACGGCGCTGCGGTATACCCCAGGTCATCATAAATATGCATGCCGTCCGGCAGTCCGATCTCACGGAACAGCAGTTCAAAGTATGCGATATACTTGTCCGTAACCAGAGAACAGAAGTCATGAATCCATTCGGGTTCCAGTAGCAGTGACTCAAGCATGGTGACGTCACCTATAACTTTCCGCAGTTCCTCAAAAACAAAGAGGGAGGAATAGGTGACGAAGGATTCTCCAGCCATTGCCGTTCTATATCGAGCCTTCATTCCTTCAATATCCACGTGGTCACGGACGCGAATCGCCTTGAAGGCTTCACGGAAGTCCTTTTTCCATATGTCCGGAGAGGTGACCATGAAGCCGACATGCTCGGGGGTGCCAGCCTTGTTTTTCCAAGTCTTGAACGATGCGCCCCAACCGTCACGATGAACTGTCCACTCCTCCGATTCTTCCACGACGGCAACAAGGTCAGATCGTGGCGCGGGTGCGCTGAACCATGAAACACTTTTTAGATCAAGATTGAACCTCTCGGAAAAGTCGGTTCCTGGCTGAATGCCCTGCGCCTGCCATGCGTTATCGATGATGTGTGGCCAGAAATGTTCGTTCAACCCCACCCGGTCCGGCAGTTGTTTTGCCAGCAGTTCACGGATGATCTCTCGCTTGGTCATGTCTGTTGATCTTTTTTCATCCTGGCCAACAGTAGTCCTCTACGTCACGATGTCCGAAAGACCGATCCTTCGGAAATTGGGGCTCTTCGAGCCCGGCCTTCGCCGCCTTCGTTTTCCTTCTAAGCTGCTCATGCCGGTTCCTTTCGTCCGGACCGTCGGCATGATGCCTGTGCCGCGGCTCAGGTCAAGCGCATAAGCGCCCGGATGTTCATGCCCGCCCGCCCCCGCATCGCGGCGACGGTTCTGCCCGCTTTTCACAAGCGGCGGCAGCCACCGTGGCTGGCTCTTTGCGTCTTGGCGCCTTGGCGGGAGATCCATTCCGGTAATGCTCGCTGAGAATCACTTGTCGGAGGTTGCCGAGAGCGCCCCGAGCGCCATCGTAGACCGGCCATTCGCGGGGCGAAACCCGAGTGCTAAGCTCCCGAATGCACCCTCTAGCGCTCTCACTCCGTTGCCATGCCATGTGTTACTCAGGTCCGACCCCGCCCGCAGCTCGGCCCACTGTATCCTATATGTCACCCAACGCCCGCGCTCAGGCGCGCTGTCAAGCGTCGCCTGCGACGCCTGGTTCGACCGTTCTGTATCCGTGACTCAGGCGGACAAATTCCTGACACATGGCATCGATGGCCTCTTGCGTGTGTCCAGCGCCGGCAGGGTCGCTGTACCATTGAGCAATGAAGCCGCCTTCCGGCCGGCCGAGCGTCTTCACAAGCTTCCGGCAGTAGGCGCGGATGTCGTCGACCGTTCCGTGCGCCATGGTGGCCTGTATGTCCACGGGGCACCAGAAGGTGATGCGGCCGCCGAACCGTTGATTGAGCAGATCAAGCCCCATGTTCTCCTGCTGGTCCATCTGGATGACGTTCAGACCCACGTCGATCAGGTCGTCCAGTATGGCCGTGATGTCGCCGCAGCTGTGCAGGAACGTGAGCAAGCCGGCATCCTGTGCGGCCTTGTAGACACGGGCATACCGGGGACGCCAGATATCCCGCCATAACTCCGGCGAGATCATCAGCTGATGCTGAAGACCCCAGTCGTCGCACCACATGTAGCCGTCGGCGCCAGCCTGAGCATAGCGCTCGATAGCAAAGAGATTCATGTCTACGAGAACATCGATCAGGCGTCCCAGTTCGGACGGGTTGGCGTGGATGTCCACCCATGTGTCCTCCAATCCCCGAAGGAAGTGAACGCGTTCGTAGAGGGAAATGCCCCACGCCATGAGGAACTTGTCGCCCGCGCGGTCGCGTGCACCGTCGAGTGCCTCCCACCGCGTGGGATCACGAACATCCGGAACGGCCAGGGCATCCCAGTCTGCCCAGTCCGCGAGCACGGGTCCCTTGACCTTTCCCAGGTTGGACACTCCGATGTTCTCCCAGACGCAGCCCCACTCGTCTACGCCACTCCTGGGGCGAGCATCCGGCGATGGGTTCATCCCGACACCGGCGAAATCCGATCCGTATTCCGGGGTCAGTGCGTAGGGGATGCGGTCCGCTCCCTCGAATCGTATCGTTCTACGCACAACTTCTCGGGATGTCATTGGCATGGCCTTCTCCCCTGTCGAACGTCAGCCCTTTGCGGCGGCGCGGCAGCGGCGTCCGCAGCAGGGCCGTGTTCGAGCAGGTCCTCTCATCCTTCCGCCCGCTCCGATCCCTCGCGCCGCCCGGACCGCTTCCTATCCCGCATCCGGGCAAACGTCCACCCCTGTTCGCGTGCCGCGCTCTGCCACCTCCTGTGATCCATCGCTCGACCCCTCGTCGAGCCTTGGGCAGAGTCCACCAGATACCCCGTCCCCTGGCAAGCGCTTCGCGCGGTCAACGGATGTCTCCCCGTTTCGTCTGGCGGGATTGTTGGCTTGTGATGTCGCAAGCCTTTACTATCCTTAAGGCGAGGCGCAGTGTATACTGGGTCATTTACTTACGGGCGGCATGAGGGCCGTCGGTCGGAACGCCAGCTCAGACCGGTTCCAGCGGGTGGGCGCCGGTGCCGGCTGACGATTGATGTCTCGTCCATGCAAGGAGTTATAAGATGCTTCAGCGGTCGCTGCGGGTACTGATGTCAGGGGCATCGGCTTCGATGCTGCTGTCGAATGTGTTGCACGGACAGGAGGCGGCCCCGCGGGCCCGGCCGAACGTACTGGTGATCATGACGGATGACCTGAACGACTCGGTGGAGGGCATGGGAGGGCATCCGCAGGCACATACACCCAATATCGCGCGTCTGATGGAGCGTGGGGTCCAGTTCACGAATGCGCAGTGTAACGCGCCGATCTGTGGTCCTTCGCGTGCCAGCCTCTGGACGGGGGTGTATCCGCATCATTCCGGCTATTATGGATACCGGCAGCAGGAGAATCACTGGCGGCGGTTTCCGGTCTTGCGCAATGCGGTGACGATGATGGAGCACTTCCGGGCTCACGGCTATGCCGTGGCGGGCACCGGCAAGGTCTTTCATAATGGGCATGAGGACAATACGGTATGGAGTCGGCAAGGCGCGATTTCGGGGTCAGGGATACGGCCGGATTTTGGACCGTGGCCCTGGGATGGTACGACCATGCGGTATGGTCGCCCCGCGGGCGTGGTGCATCCCGCGGCGCCAGCCCCTTTCAACCGGTCGCACTTCGGCGGTTTCGCGCCGCTTTCGGATATTCCGGTCATTCCACCGGATGCAGAGAACGGGATCACCGGATTCGAAGGCTGGATGTTGTGGGGGCGGCCCTATCGCTATCGGTCGGATGAGGATCGCGATCCGATGCCGGATGAAATGAATGTTGCCTGGGCGGCTGAACGTCTGGCACGGCCGCAGGATAATCCCTTCTTCATGGTGGTGGGGATGAATCGTCCGCATGCGCCGTTCTATGTGCCACAGAAGTATTATGACCTGTTCCCGTTAGAGGACTTGCAGCTTCCGCCTTACAAGGCGGACGATCTGTTGGATTGCGCCCCGCCGCTATGGCAAGACCCGGAGACGGGCGAGCGAACCTGGCGGGCCCGGCAGCTGCCGCGGGTGCTCGAAGCGGGCGGCGAGGAATTATGGCGGCGCTGGTTGCAGGGATACCTGGCAAGCGCGGCATTCGTGGACGCCCGGATTGGCGAGGTGCTTGATGCGTTGTGGGAAGGCCCGAATGGGGCGAACACCATTGTGATTGTGACGAGCGATCATGGATATCATCTGGGAGAAAAAGATCATTTGGGCAAGACAACCGCGTGGGAAGAGGTTACGCGGGTACCGCTGGTGATCCTTGCACCGGGTGTTTCGCAGCCCGGGCAGCGCGCGGAGCATCCGGTGGCGCTGATAGACCTGTATCCGACATTGCTGGATCTATGCGAGTTGCCAGGATTGCCGCAGGAGGCACAATCGTTGGGCGGCTATTCGTTGCGGCCCTTTCTGGAGGATCCTTCGACGACCGTCTGGGATGGGCCGCCTGCGGCATTGAGTGCCCTGCATGGCCCCGTTTCACTGAGGCCAAATGAGCCCGGGCGCTTGGAGGATCAGCACTTTTCCCTCCGCTCGCAAGGCTTCCGGTATGTCCGGTGTCATGATGGCAGCGAGGAGTTCTATGAGCATGGGGCGGATCCGCATCACTGGACGAATCTAGTGGCCCGACCGCAGTCGCTCCAACAGCCGCGCATTGCGGAAGCACTCAACTGGCATCGGCAGCAAATGGATGCGATGCTGGGAAGGGGGATGAAGGAGCAGTGAACGTCGAGCGTGACCCTCGGTTCATCCGCCGGCGGCGGATGAACCGTAGTGTTCCACGCTCATGTTCGGCAGCTCACTCATCCCCCAGAGCCTCCACATCAGCCAGGTCTTTCTTGCGTCCAGCGGATCGCTTGTTCTTGATGTACTCCCGACGGCCAATGTAGCAGACCGTCACATCACCGAAAGTGCCTGGTTCCTTGGCAGTCTCAGCTTCCTCCCACGAGACGCCGGAGATGGAGGTGATAATGTCGATTCGGACCGGAGGCACCCCGAGTTGTACCACATTGTTGGGGTTCTGAAAGTCGTCGGCGGTCAGGTTCGCGAATCGGAACCCGAAGACGGCCAAGGCGTCGAGAATGCGGACCGCGTTCTCCGGGGTCGGCCGCACGAAGACGTCGATATCGCCCGTGAATCGGGGCGCTCCGTGAAATGCGAGTGCGTATCCCCCAACAATGAGATACTCAACCTTGTGCTCGTTCAACAACGCGAGCAGATCTCTGAAGTCGGGCTGTACTTCCATGGTGTTGATGACGAAGGACCTCCACGGCGGCGATTCGTTCGGGGGCAGGCCGGGACCGCCAGTATGCAACATCGTCGCAGACCGAAGACTCGGACACATGTCGCTTCTTCATGACTTTCTCAATCATGACCGCATGATACCATAGGACGGCGGAGCAAGTCCATCCCTTTTGCCGAACGGCGAGCATCACCGGCGACGGTGTGTCCGCCGTCCGCGTGGATGCTCTTTTTCGCTCCGGTATCTTCGCATGAACAGTGCGGGGGCGAGTACTTCGATCCCCTGCCACCCGCTCGCGTCAAGGAGGTGTCGGTCACCGCTGATCACGAGCAGGCAGCCGCCGGCTGCCGCCGCCAGCAGGAACTTGTCGTCGTCCGGGTCAACACAGATCGGGGTCTTCTGGGCGAGGGGCTCGACGAACTCGCCCTGACGAACAAGCAGACCAATGATCGGTTCAGGGTCCACGCCAGGATACCGTCGCTGCAGTCGATGGAGTACGGCCTCGTACTCCGTGAGGATGCCGGCCGTGAGCAAGAGGGCAAGTTCCCCGTCCCGCCACAGACCCAGTAACTGGCCAGGGACCCCGCCGAAGAAGACGGCGGAGACGAAGACGTTGGTATCCAGCACCACCCTCACGTCACCCGGCGCGCCTCCCGGACAGCTGCCGTCACGTCGCCCCGTGCCATCCCGGCGGCCTTCGCCTGCCGCCGGGCGCGGCGGATCACGCCATCGAACTCCCTGGCCGATGGCGGCGAGATCGTCTTCAGCACGACCACATCGCCCTCGCCCAGCACGATAAACTGCGTTCCGCTTTCCAAGGCCAATGACTTCCGAACCTTCTCCGGAATAACCACTTGACCCTTCGATGACATCCTCGTCGTCGCTACGGCCTGCATTGCACTCTCCTCTTCCGGGTCACGCCTTACCCGTAAGACCATGCCATGCGCTTCGGGAGCCGTCAAGACCGTGGCCGCACTCCTTGAATCAGACGCGACAGATGGGGCCGTCGTCCGCCCCACCCGATCCAAACCTTGGAAGCCCCGGCAGGCGCTGGGTCCAGGCCTTGGACAGCGACGGCTCTAACCTGCGGCCACTGCGCACGACAGCCAAGCCCCCGTCGACGGCGGGGCGCAGCGCGAACGCTGCCGGTGTGGTTCGGCGCGAAGCGACGTAACCACCACCGGCTGGTTCGCCGCTTCTATACATCAACGGGAGTCAGTGTGAAGATGCGTGCACGGCGCGACGCATTTCTGACGTCGCCACGGCGGAGCGCCTCGCGCACGTCGTCGAGTTTGAATGCGTCATCGAGTGACAGGTATGGAGACCAGCCGGAGTCGGTCTCGATGAGTTCCACGTCAACCTCTGCAACGTACTCTCCCTCATGTACCAACTTGGTGTACGGTCTGGTACTCATTTCCTTCTCCTCTTGAAATCCGGCGTCCAACGAGCGGCCAAAGGCCGGTAAGCCGTCACAAGCACGGCGGGTGATGTCTCGCCCTTCGGTAGGCCCCACACGGCGTGGATCGGTGCGCCGTTCCGGTCCTGCGCAAGGACCAGCACGCAAGGCCCCTTCGGGTAATCAGGGTAGTCTTCGACCAGCTCGGCCGTCGCCAGGCCTGCGACCACATCCCGCACCAGGATCTCGTCCGCTGCGAGTTCATCGTACCCGTGGTCCGAGATGCGCACCACACCCGTCGCGACAAGGGCCCTTATCTGTTCCAGTGTATTGCTCACGGCGTCACACTACCACTCTGTCGGCGCGTAGACAACAAATCGCCCTCCCCTCATCATCTTTGGGCGAACGTCAGCCCTTTGCGGCAGCGCACGAGCGGCGTCCGCAGCAGGGCCGTGTTCAAGCCCGTCGTCTCATGCTTCCGCCCGCTCTGATCCTACGCGCAGCCCAGACTGCGCGCCGTACCGCATCCGGGCAGGCGTCCGCCCCTGGTCGCGTGCCGCGATCTGCCACCTCCCGTGATCCATCGCTCGATCCCGCATCCAGCCTTGCCCAGCGTCCACCAGATAACCCGTCCCCTGTCAAGTGCTGTCGCGCGGTCCCTCGGATGCCCCCTCCCCCGGGAACGCCGAGCGACCGCGCGGCGTCTCCTGGGGAGACTCTTCTACCGCGGATTACGCGGTCCAAACAGATCGGGATAACGGCGGGCGCCCCCTCGGCATGGTCTAGGCATTGTCCACGCTCTTGTCCTGCCGACCGGACGGTCGGCGTTCCCGGCGGGTCCCTGATCGCCCATCCCCGCCCCAGGCTCCCCGGCTCAGATCACCCGAGCCGACCCTCGCCCCGACTCTTCCCCTCCTTCGCGCCTTCGCGGCTTCGCGTGCGACACCCTCCTGGCGCTCGAACGTGAAGCACTGGCACGGCGCGTTAGCGACGTTGACCAGAAGCGGCTTGTTCGGCTTGTTCGTGTTTGATGTATCTTGCGGTAGAGTAGACCAATCCTCCGGCAATCACAAAAAGAAGGCAAGACATGTAAAAGGCTTCTTCGCCACTGACTGGTAGCGTGATAGTCCCAAGTGGCTCCAAGAGAATCTTCCCTTCAATCTCTCCTGTAGCGATGTGCTTGAAGTTGGCAATCCCGACTTGAAACTCACTGATGTGAACGCCAGCGACCATTCGTTTGTATTCAAAGCCGGCGGCCGATGCTGTAGCAAGCAGCCCCAAAAGGCATGTGATGGTAACGAGAAGGGTCTTCATGTTTTCTGCCGAACGCTACGGCGCACCGGCGCCGCGTTTAGCGCCGTACAATGCCGCCGTTTATTCGGCGATCTTTGTCGCGCGAGTGCAGATCCAGGATGGCATGCCCCGAAGCGCCTTCTTTGGCCTTCATTGCTTTCGCGAGACGACGCACGTCGTAGTCATGTTGCGCAGCAAGATCGTCCTTGGCCTGCCACACTTCCTGCAAAACTCTATCTTTCATCTTCATCTCCCATCAATTCCAGTGGAGTGCATATTTCGGGGCAGACATATCCGTGAACGGCGCAGATGCTCCGCATCAACGGTTTCATCTCGGCATTGTCGAGGTGGCGGCAGTTCCAGGTGAGCAGGTAGTCCACCCCATGATACGCGGCGATGCCCAGATGCAATGCATCGTCGGCCGCCTTTTCCGGCAGCGCCCCGTCACTCAACAGAGCGGCCGCCAGGTCGCTTGCGGCATCGGTGATGGGCAGAATCGGGAGGCCGGCCAGACTGCGCATGCGCCGTTCAGCCGCCTCGGGATGACCCGCTGACGCCTCGTCCAGAGCCAGTTGCGACGTACACAGTTCGAAGCCTGAACGCCGATTCCGCCACCACTGGAGCGTGGCACTCTGCCACGCCGCCACCAGCAAGTCCCTCGCGGGCAACGCGGTAAGGTAGCTGACTACCGACGTCTCAACATACACGGTCTTCATGCCGACATCCTACGTCATGGGGACATAGAAGGCGAGCCTAGATTCTTTCGCCGAGCGTCCGGACTCTGGGGCGGCCGCGAAGTAAGCGTACCACCAGTCCGTGGTTGGCAGCCTCTTCCCTGGCTCCTGCAATAGCCTCAACCCATTCGAATCGTCATTGGCTCAGTTTACATCATAAGCTGCAGCAGTCGCAAGACGGATCGAAGCGTGACGTAGGCAGTCACTTTGTCCAGCGATGAACCCTGACGGCAACACCATCGGCAAAATCTATCTGCATCCTATGGCCGAAGCCGAACGCCCATGACATGAAGACCTCAGGCTCAGACTCGGCGGCATTCCGCACATCCCTTTCTTCCTCGCTGATCCTCATCCCGTACGCATCTGCGAAGCTCCAGACGATTGGTTCCCCCAAGAGATCCAGAACCTCGCCGGCGCTTCTCCCCTCAAAATCCTGCCAATACACCGCTGGACCCAGCAACCACCCGCGACAGCCCCTGAAAGCCACGACGGCCAGGACTGCCAGAGCTGCGACTTTGGCTACGGTGCTCTTCTTCATCATGGCCGAACGCCGCAAATCACGGTTTTGACGCGTAGCGACAGATACCGTGCATTTGTCTTGTTGGACAATCCTTATCTAGTTTCTGTTGCGGAAAACGGTTTTCTGCGGTCGGTCGACGCGAGCGAC
>PWTM01000296.1 GCA_003563855.1 PVC group bacterium
CCGGACCTCCTTGCGCCGGATCGACGGCTTCGCGCGCCGGCTGCGCGGCGCGGCCGCCGGCGCCGCGCCCGGCGCGCTGCCGGACTGGGCGGCGGGCGCGGCGGACCGTTTCCGCGCCGCGCTGGCCGACGACTTGAACGTGCCCGCCGCGCTGGGGACGCTCTTCGACCTGATCCATGCGGGGAACCGGGCGCTCGACGCGGCGGCGGCGCCGCCGGAGGGGGCCGCGGCCGTACGCGCGCTGATCGAGGACTGGGACCGCGTGCTCGGCCTGCTCCCGGCGGCCGACGAGCCGGCGGAGGACGCGGAGGCCGCGGCGATGCTCGAACAGCGCGAGGCGGCGCGCGGCGCGCGCAACTGGGCCGAGGCCGACCGGCTGCGCGACGCGCTGGCCGCCCGCGGCTGGGCCGTGCAGGACACGCCCGACGGGCCGGTGCTGCGTCCGAAATGAAGCGTGGCCGGTTCATCTCGTTCGAGGGGCCCGAGGGCGGCGGCAAGAGCACGCAGGCCCGGCGGCTCGCGGAGGCGCTCGAAGCGCGCGGACTGCGGGTCGTGGTCACCCGCGAACCCGGCGGCACGCCGACGGGCGAGGCGATCCGCGAGATCCTCCAGCACGACCGGGCCGGCGAGCCGCTGGCGCCCGAGGCCGAGACGCTGCTCTTCGCGGCCTGCCGCGCACAGCTTGTCCGCCGGATCATCCGCCCCGCCCTCGCCGACGGCGCCTGGGTGATCTGCGACCGGTTCGCCGACTCGACCACCGTCTACCAGGGTCACGGGCGCGGATTCGACCCGGAGGCGATCCGCGCCTTGCATGCGTTCTCGCTCGGGGACACCTGGCCGGACCGGACGTTTCTCCTCGATCTCGACATCGAGGAGGGGTTCCGGCGCATCGCACGGGCGCGCGGCGGGGACGGGGCGGGCCTGGACCGGATGGAGCGCGAGACGCGCGCCTTTCACCGGCGCGTGCGCGAGGGGTACCTGGCCCTCGCGCGCGCGGAGCCGGAGCGCATTTGCGTGCTGGACGCCGGCGCGGATCCCGGGGCCGTCGCGGCGCGGGTCTGGGAGGAGGTGGCGCGTGAACTCGACGCCGACGGCTGAGTGGGCGGCCGCGTTCCGGGCCGGGCTGGCCGCCGGGCGGGCGGGCCATTCCTACCTGATCGTCGGCGCCGCGCGCGGGGAGGGCGAAGAGGTGGCGGCCGCCCTGCTGCGCGCCGTCTTCTGCGCGCGGCCGGATCCCGACGGCGTGCCCTGCGAGGCCTGCCGCGCCTGCCGCGCCGTCGCCGCCCGGACGCACGAGGACGCCGTCTGGATCGAGCCGCAGAGCCGCAGCCGCCAGATCCGCATCGAGGAGGTTCGCGAGCGCGTCCTGCCGCTCGTGCAGCAGACCGCCTTCGGCGGCGGCTGGAAGGCCGCGGTGCTTCTGCAGGCGGAGCGGCTGACGATGCAGGCCGCCAACGCGCTGCTCAAGACCCTCGAGGAGCCCCCGCCGCGCACGCTGCTGCTGCTGGTCTCCGACGCGCCCGACCGGTTGCCGCCCACCATCGTCTCCCGCTGCCGCCGGCTGCGGGTCGGCGGCGAGGCCGGTTTGCTTCTGCCGGAGGAACGCGCCCGGGCGGTCGAGCTGATGGCGGGGCTTGGCCCCGGGGCCGGGGCGCTCGAGCGGATGGCGGCCGCGCAGGCGTTCCAGGAGACGATCGAGTCCGTCCGCGCGCGGATCGACAAGGAAACGCGCGCCGAGTCCGAGGACGCGGAGAAGGCGGAGCGCGAGGCGCGTGTCCACTCGCGCGGCCTCGAGGCGCGGCGCGACCTGCTGCGGCTGCTCGCCCTCTGGCAGCGCGACCTGCTGCTCTGCACGCTCGGCGGCGCCACGCCCGGGGCGCTGGCCTTCCCGGAGCAGGCCGAGACGCTCGCCCGGCAGGCCGCCGCCCTCAAGCCGGCCGACGCCCTGCGCCGGATCGAGGCGGTCGAGGAGGCGTACCGCCGCCTGGAGCGCAACCTCGCGGCGGCCGGCGTGCTGGACGAATGCTTCCGCGTCCTGGCCGCGCGCTCCGCGGCGGCGGCGCGGCCCGAAAGCCGCGGCCCGGCGAGGTGAAGCCCGGAGGGTGCCCGATCGCGTCAGGCCGTCGAGCGCCCCCCCCGGGCGAGCAGGAGCCAGAGTCCGGCGGCGCCGGCGAGCACGACGGCGGCGATGATCCAGAATACGTGGGGCAGTGGGACGCCGCTGGCCAGGAAGCCCCAACCGAGCACGGGGCCGGCGATGCCCCGCACGCCCATGAGCCAGAAATGCAGGCCGAGATAGTGGGGGGTCCGGTGCGCGGGGGCCAACCGCAGGATGCTGAGGATGCTGGCGATTTCAAGTCCGGCCACCATGAACCGGAACACCGCTTCCGCGCCGGCCACCAATGCGACCGGGCTGTCCGCATGAACGGCCAGGGCCAGCGCGGCGGGACGAACGGCCTTGAACGTCATGCAGACGGCCAGCACGAGCATGGGATTGGCGGTTCGGCGGGCGACGTGGCTCCAGAGGAAATAGCCGCCGATCGAGGCCAACGGGCCGGCGATCCCCAGCGCGGCCGCGACGTCGCGATAGCTCAGGTTCAGCACGTCGGCGAAATAGACCGGCAGCACCGGCATGCCGATCTTCTCGCCGAAGGTGCCGATGAAGAAGACCAGCAGAAAGACCGTGAATCGTCGGTCCCCGTACAGGATGCGGAACTCCTCGCCGAACGCGGGCGGTTTCGCGTTCTGGAAGGCTGCCTCGCCCTGCCGGCGCGGCAGCCGGAAGAGAAACGGCACGGTCCCCAGGGCCAGCAGGCCGGTCAGCGGGAAGATGACGCGGTAGCGCGACGCATCGGCGTCGAACAGTCCCCCGGCCAGCCACGCCATCGGTACGGCCGTCCCAATGGCGATCGTGCGCATCCATTTCAGGGCCTCGCCCCTGAACAGGGGGCGGATATGGCTGCGCAGCAGGTTGCCGTTCACCCCGGCGACCGAGGCCCCGACGGCCACGGCCAGGGTGGCCAATACGGCGAAGCTGACGGGGCCGATGGTAAACGCGAAGCCTGCGAGGAGAAGATAGCCGGTCACGCGCGCCCAGCCCAGCAGGCGGCCCCATCCCACTGCCCCGGAGATCCGTGCGATTCGCAGCGAGCCGAGAAACCCGATGAAGGGCGCCATGGCCAGGAGCGCCATGAGACTGTCGGCGGCGCCCATCCGGCGCGCCAGCACGCCGAAGAACGGGGTGACGATGCCTGCGAGCAGTCCCTGGCCGGCCGCGTCCCAGAACGCCGCCCGTACGAAAGGCCGGCTCAGCCGGGGGATTCTGCCGAACAATGTCATCGCGCCAGCCTAGCGCGGTTCATTCGCGGAGGTCCAGCGGGAGGGGTGAGAAAAGCTGCGCTCCCCCAATAATTCTGACCGAATGATGCGGTCCGGTCTGCGTTGCCACCGACGGATGCGGGTTTGCGGGCTTGACTTGAGCCGCGCCAGGGTCAGCATGGCGCCCGTACAGCGGAACGAGTCGGCATGAGCGCTTTGGAGGGAACGCAAGGGCGAGAGAGGCCGGGTTCGGTGCTCGAGAAGACAACCATGCAGGCGCCTAACATCATTCTGATTCTGGCGGATGACCTGGGCTACGGGGATGTTGCCTGCTACAACCCCGACTCCAAAGTGCCAACGCCCAACCTGGACCGACTCCACCGGGAAGGACTGACCTTCACGGATGCCCATGCTCCGGCCACCGTATGCACGCCCAGCCGTTACAGCGTACTCACCGGACGAATGGCTTTTCGCACCGGCATGGCAGGCGTATTCACGGGCGCCGGCGGCCCGTGCTTGATCGAACAGGGTCGGCTGACGCTTCCAGGCATGCTTCGTGAGCAAGGGTACACGACCGCCTGCTTCGGCAAGTGGCATGTCGGCCTCTCGTTCCTCGACAAGGACGGGAATCCGATCAACGAGAGCGGATTGGAGCCGGTGAAACGCATCGACTATTCGCGGGCCATTCCGGATGCTCCCATCCACCGGGGCTTTGACCATTTCTTTGGCACCGCGTGCTGTTCGGGAACGGACTTCCTCTACGCCTTCATCGATGGGGACCGTGTCCCGGTGCCCCCCTCCGGCGAACTGGACAAGGCGTCCCTCCCGAAACATCCGTACGCCCATGACAACCGCCACGGCCTGATTGCACCGGGTTTCGACATTCAGGAGCTTGACCAAGTCTTCCTGAGGAAGAGCGTGGCGTTCATGGAGGAGCACGTTCGGAACCGCCCCGAGAAGCCCTTCTTCCTGTATCACGCAACCAACGCGGTGCACCTGCCCTCGTTCGCGTCCAGCACCTGTCGGGGCAAGACAGAGGCCGGGCCCCACGGCGATTTCATCTTTGAGTTCGATCAGGTCGTAGGCGAATTGCTCAACACGCTGGACCGCCTCGGTATTTCCGGGAATACCCTGGTTATGGTTTCGAGCGACAACGGGCCGGAGGTGACCAGTGTCGTGCACATGCGCAAGGACTACGGGCACGACGGGGCACGTCCCTGGCGCGGTATGAAACGCGATCAATGGGAGGGCGGGCACCGAATCCCGTTCATCGCGCGTTGGCCGGGGCACATCCTGGCGGGAAGCCGGACGGACCAGACGGTCTGCCTCTGCGATATCATGGCTACATGCGCAGCGCTTGTCGGATACGACCTCCCGCATGACGCCGCGGAGGACAGCTTCAGCATTCTGCCGGTTCTATTGGGAGAACAGCCCGAAGATCAGCCCATCCGCGAGCACACCTTGCATCAAACCGCCCGCCTGGCGCTCAGCATCCGCAAGGGGCCATGGAAGTACCTGGATCACCGGGGATCGGGCGGAAACGACTACGAGAAGGACGGAGCGCTGCAACCCTACGTGCTGCCCGAGAAGGCACCGGATGCTCCCGGACAACTCTACCATCTCGCCGAGGATCCGGGCGAGACGACCAACCTGTATTTCGACCACCCGGAGATCGTCGAGCAACTACGGACGCAACTGCATGCCTATTGCCGTGGTGGACGCAGTCGAACGTGAGGTAATTGCACCGAACCCGAAGATAGACGCGTAAGAAGATGGAGGCCCGCAGAAGATGAAGCGACCGAACGTGATTCTGATCAACTGCGATGACCTGGGTTACGGCGACCTCGGCTGCTACGGGTCCACGGTGAACCGGACGCCGGCCCTCGACCGCATGGCCGCCGAAGGCGTCCGCTTCACGGACTATCACGTGATCTCCCCGGTCTGCTCGGCGTCGAGAGCCGCCCTGATGACCGGCTGTTATCCACAGCGGGTGGGCATGCCGGGCGTGCTGTTTCCCGGTCAGCCGCTCGGCCTGCATCCGGACGAGATCACCATCGCGGACGTGCTGGGCGCGCAGGGCTACCGGACAAAGATCGTGGGCAAGTGGCATTGCGGGGACCAGCCGGCGTTCCTGCCGACGAACCACGGCTTCGACGAATACTACGGCCTGCCCTACAGCAACGATATGGGCATCCAGGGTCCCGCGGAGAAGAGGGCGGCGCGGGTGCCGCTGCCCCTCATGCGCAACGGCGAGGTGATCCAGCAGCAGCCGGACCAGCGGGGCCTGACGGAACGCTACATGGAGCAGTGCGTGCGTTTCATCCGGGACCACCGCGAAGGGCCGTTCTTCCTGTACCTCGCGCACATGTACGTGCACGTGCCGCTGTTCGTGCCGCAGCGTTTCCTGAAGACGTCCCGGAACGGCGGGTACGGCGGGGCCGTGGAATGCATCGACTGGGTGGCCGAGGTGCTCTTCCACGAGCTGGAGCGGCTGGGCATCGACGGGGAGACGCTGGTCATCTTCACGAGCGACAACGGATCGCGCGCCGGCGGGGAAGGCGGGAGCAACGCGCCCTTACGCGGAACGAAGGGCACGACCTGGGAAGGCGGGCAGCGCGTGAGCTTCATCGTCCGCTGGCCCGGTCGTGTGCCCGAGGGCGGCGTCTGCGATGAACTGGTAACCTCGATGGACCTGATGCCCACGCTCGCACGGCTGGCCGGCGCCACGGAACCCCGGGACCGGAGGATCGACGGCAGGGACATCGCCCCGCTCCTGTTCGGGGAACCGGGGGCGCGATCGCCGCACGAGGTCTTCTACTACTACATCCGGGACCGCCTGGAGGCGGTCCGGAAGGGGAAGTGGAAGCTTCACCTGGCCAAGGGCGCGATGTTCGCGAGAGAGGCGGAGCCGTTGAACGCGCTCTACGACCTGGATCGCGACGTGGGCGAAGAGCGCAACGTATTCGACGAGCATCCGGACGTTGTGGCGGAGCTGATGGAGGTGGCGGAGGAGGCGCGCGAGGATCTTGGCGATACCATCAAGGGCGTCGCCGGCAAGGGCTGCCGGCCGGTTGGCGAGGTCCCGGATCCGAAGCCGCTGTGCGTCTACGACGAGAACCACCCGTATATCGTTGCGGCCTACGATACGCCGGACACCCCCGTGATGGGAGGGTGAGGTGGGTCGCCGATCGGTCTCGAAGGCGGGGCTATTCCCGGCCGGGCCGTCGGACCCTTCGGACGTGTCAGACGTGTCCGACCCGTCCGACACGTCCGACTCCCGTCACGCCGGGATTCGTGCTAGAAGGTCGCGGCGATGAGGCGCATCGTTGAGTTCGGGACGGCTGCCGCGCAAGGGCTGCGGGTGCTGGTCTGGCTCGCGCCGCGGGCGGCGCGGTCCGCCTGCGCGGCGCTTCGGTCAGGCGGCCTTGATCCGCAGCCCTGCGGTTCGCGCGCGGCCGTGCTCGACGCCGCGGCCCGGGGCGACGCGGACGTGCTGCTGACCGACGCGCGTCGGGCGGCGCAGGGCGACCCTCCCGCCGCCCGCCTGGCCCTGCGCGCCTGGCCCTGGCTCGGGCTGTGCGTTTTCGGCGGGGATGGCGGGCCGGTTCCGTCCCGCGCCGACCCCGTCGCCTTGCGTGGGGCCACGGTGCGGGCCGCACGCGCGGCGGGCGCCGAGCCGGGGGGCGGCGCCTGGCGCATGCGGGCGGTGCGCGATCCGGTCACGGGGCTCGGGAACCGGTGCTTCGCCGATGCGCTCATCCGCGTGTCGGCCCGCGAGGCGCGCGGTTCGCCGGGCGCCGTCTTTCTCGCCCTGCTCGACGTGGACGCGTTCAAGCGGATCAACGCGCGGCACGGCCTGCGGGCCGGCGACGCGGCGTTGCGCGCGCTCGGGCAACGGCTCCGGGACGCGGCACGGCCGGGGGAGGCGCTGGCCCGCTACGGCGGCGACGAGTTCCTTCTCGTCCTCTCCGGCCCGGCGCGGGCGGCCCACGCCCGGTGCCGGCAGTTCGCCGCCGCGGCGCGCGCGCCCGGCGATCCGCGCGGGCGGGGCGACCCGCTGACCGTTTCGATCGGGCTGACCGCCGTCGGGGCGCGCGGCGATCCCGTGCGTGGGGCCGACCGCGCCCTGCGCCGGGCCAAGCGGGCCGGGGGTGGGGCGGTGGTTGAGGAGGCGACGGCATGACACGGGGGAACGAAGCCGGGCGAACGATGGTGCAGCCCCGTCGCGTGCACGGTTGGAAGATGCTGCTCGTGGCCGCCGTGGTGCTGGCGGCCTTCGGCCAGGCCTGGCGCGCGCGCCGGCCGGGCCGGGCCGTATCCGACGTGCTCCACCTGGACGGGCTGACCATGGGCACGACCTACCGCGTGCGCGTGGTGTTGCCCCCCGGGGCGGATGCCCGCATGGCCGGGACGCTGGCCGCCGCGGTGGAATCCCGCCTGGACGAGATCAACGCCCGCATGTCGCTCTGGGACCCGCGGAGCGAACTCTCGCGCTTCAACGCGCACCGCTCGACCGAGCCGTTCCCCTGTTCCGGGGAACTCGCCGCGCTGGTCGCCCGCGCGCTCGACGTGGCCGCGCGCTCCGGGGGCGCGTTCGATCCGACGGTGGGCCCGCTGGTCCACCTCTGGGGCTTCGGTCCGGGCGGACGCGAGCGGCCCCCGCCGTCGCCGACGGAGGTCGACGCCGCGCGGGAGCGCGTCGGCTACCTTCTTGTCGAGGCCGGGACAGACCGGCTCCGCAAGCGCCTGCCGGGCGTGGAGCTCGACCTGGGCGCGATCGCGAAAGGCCACGGGGCGGATGCCGTGGCGGAGGTCGTTGCGGGGTTCGGATTCGACGACTACCTGGTCGAGATCGGGGGCGATCTGCGCGTCGCGGGGAGGAACGCACGCGGCGAGCCCTGGCGCATCGCCGTGGACCGGCCGGACCCGGAGGCGCAGCCGGGGGAGCGGCTGCACGGCCTGCTCGGCGTCAGCGACGCGGGCGTGGCCACCTCCGGCGACTACCGCAACTTCCGCCGCGACGACCGTGGCGAAGCGTTCGCGCATATCCTCGATCCGCGCGAGGGCGCGCCCGTCCGCGGTCCGCTCGCCTCGGTGACGGTGGTGGCGGGCGACGCCGCGCTGGCCGATGCCCTGGCGACGGCGCTCTTCGTGATCGGTCCCGAGCGGGGTCCGGCCTGGCTCGCCGGGGCCTACCCGGACGCGGAAGCCCTGTTCCTGGTGGTCGAAGGGGGCGACGTGCGCGAGATCGCCACGCCGGGGTTCCACGCGCGGACCGACTACCGGACGCTGAACGCTGGCCCCGGCCGGGACCATTGACAGGCGCGTCCGCGGCGGGCATCCTGAGCGCGAACCGCGGCGCGGAGCGTGTGGGGGGGCGGATCATCGCCGCGCGCGGAACGGAAGGGGGCGGCATGATGGAATCCGAGGATACCCGCGCGGACGGCGGGCGGGACGGCGGCGCGGTGCCCAAGCCTCGCGCGCGCCGGTTCTGGCGTTGGGTCGCGGTCGGCCTCCTTCTCTTCGCCTTCGCCGTGCGCGGGGTTGGCATCTTCCGCGGCCTCGAGCGCGGCGTGCAGTTCCATCCCGATGCGCCGCGCCAGGTCGTGGCCCTCGGGCGCTACCTCCGGGGCCAGTATATCTGGTATACCGGCTCCCGGTTTCACGATGGCTACCCGCTGTTCCTGAACCGGTTCGACGAGTGGATCGTGCGGGCCGTGCGCGGCGTCGCGCGGCCGGTCAGCCGCACGATGGGGCGCACGCCCCCGGAGGAGCATCCGTCCCTGGACGACCTCTACCGATGGACGATGATCCTCCGCCTGCTCTATGGAACGGTCGTGGTCGGGCTGACCGGATGGATCGCCCGGCGGATGCGGTGGCCGCCCTGGGCGTGGGCCGGGGCCATGCTGCTGGTCGCGCTTTCGCCGACCTCGGTCGCGGTGACGAATTTCGCGACCGGGGACATGGCCTGCGACCTCTTCTTCGCCGCCGCGTTGCTCTGCTGTGCCGGGCATGCGTCGACCGGGCGGAAGGCGTGGCTTGCCGGGGCGGGCGGCATGGTGGCCTGGGCCTTCGCCGGCAAGTACCACGGGGGCATGGCCGCCGGTATGATTGCCGCCTATGTCGCGCTGGCCAGCCTGTGGGGCGAGCGGCGCTTCCGGCGCTTCCTCGGGATGGGTCTGGTTTCCGGGGCGGCCTTCTTCGTCGCGCTCGCCGTCGCGATGCCGCAATGGGTGTGGGCGACGAAGCGAACGTGGCGGGACTTCCTCCGGATTACCGCGTTCATCCGCGACTACGGCGTGTCGGACGCGTTCCTCGCCCGGCCGTGGCACGAGCGCGCCTGGCTTGCCTTCTCCTCGAATATCGGGCCCGTGCTCGGCGCGCTCGGCCTGGTCGTCGTGTTCCTCTCGCTGGTCGGACTCGTGCTGGCGGTGCGCCGGCTCTGGACACTGCGCCGGGACGGGCCGGAGCCGGCCGCCTGGCGGCGCGCCTCGCTGGCCGTCGCCGCATTCGCCTTCCCCTGGGCCGTCATCCTGTTCTCGGTCTCGTCCAAGCTGCACCTGCACGTGTTCTACTTCTCCTGGCTCTACCCGGTCCTCGCGCTGGCGGCCGTTTACGCGCTCGTCCGGCTCGTGCTCCGCCCCGGCGCAGCCGCGGTCTCGCCGGTCCGCCGGACCGTCTTCGCCGTCCTCCTGCTCGCCGCCGCCGCAGAGCCGGCGCTCACCCTGCACTCCGACCTGTACTACTGGCGGCGCGAGGATTCGGCTACGCTCAGCCGCGAGCTCCTGCGCAATCCCGTCCTTCCCGGTGCGCGGGAACGCCGGTTGCGCGAGGTGCAGGTCGCCGAGCGCGTGGAGCGTCAATTCCTGCTCGAACCGGTGAACGTGACGCATTTCCGCAACCGGCCGACGGCCGTGCTTTCCCCGGACGCCGCCGACTGGCGAACGCTCGCGGCTCCGCCGGTTCCCGTGATTCCCTTCGGGGGCGAACCGGCCGACTGGATCCTGCTCAACGGTCCCCGGCTGCCGCGCTGCGATGCGATGTTCCATGTCCCCGCCCGCGCCCGCCGCCGTCTGGTCGTGGTCACGCACGAGCCGCTCGAGGCGTGCTGGGTCGGACTCCAGAGCGGCCGGCGTCCTGCGCTGGTCCGCGGGCGGATCGGGGGGGCGGAGTTCGCCGCCGAACTCGCGGCCGACGACTGGACGGTGGTCCGCCTCGAACCGCGGCCGGCGCGGCGTCGGGGCGACGAGGGCCGCAGCGGCCAGTCCATCTATCACTATCCGATCACGGTCGCCACCGGGCCCGGCGATGCCTGGGTCCGCGTGCTCGCTTCGCCCGCCGAGGTCGAAGCTTTCCGCTGGTTCGGCGGCGACCCGCGGGCCGAGATCGGCCAGGTGCTCGACGGAACCGATCCCGATCGCGTCGAGGAGCTTGCCGGGCGCGTGCGCTACCGACAGGGGAATGCCTGGTCGCACGTGCCGATCGCGCCGGAAACGGAGAAGCGCCGGCTGCGCCTTGGTAACGGATTCGACGTACTTCCCGCCGGCCCGTATGTCGTCGAGGCCGAGTGTTTCGGCCTCGCGGCGGAAGGCTCGGTGGCCCGGTTCCGGTTGGTGGACGCCTTCGGTCGTCCGGTCCCTGGCATCGAGGAAGACTTCACGGTTCCGGCGGGCCGGGCCCCGGTTCGTTTCGCATTCGCGAAGCCGTTTGCGCCCTTCGAGTGTGCGGTCGAGATCGAGGCGCTCGAGGGGAAGATCGCCGTCGGCGACTGGCGCCTCGGGCCGGACGTGCGTCAGGTCTACGAGGCCGCCTCGGCCGACCCGCCGCCCGGGTGGCTCCGGAAGGCGGACCCGGCCCCGATGCGCGCCTCGTGGCGGCCCGTGGACGCAGTCTTCGCCGGAATCCTGCACGTGCACGAGGTCGCCTGGCCCGACCCCGTCATCCCCGGGCGGCGCCAGACGTTCGGCGCCCGGGTCTCGCTCCTGCGGGATCACCGGCAGTTCCGGGAATTGGAGGTCTACCTGCACTGGTACGCGCCCGACCGCCGGCAGCTCCTGTCGATTCACCTGCCCACAGCCCACCTGCAATACGGCGACGAAGCCGTCGTACCGTTCGAGGTCGAGGTTCCGGCGGATGCGGAGCCGGGCGAGGCGGCCGTGGAACTCGGCGCCTGGAACCGCCGGACGCAGCAGCGCTTCCGGCCGGAGCTGCGCGGCGCGGCGATGCAGGGCGGGCGTCGCCGCATGGTGCACACGGGGACGGGACACATCGGGCGCCCCGCGGAAGAGCCGGCGCCGTGAACGCGGCGCGTGCCCGGCGCCTGGAGGCCGGCGCGCTGGCGGTGGCGGCGCTTTTCGCGCTCGGCATCGCGGTGCGGGTCTACGGCGCATGGTGCTACCGTCACGGCGTCAACCTCGACCACGCGACCATCGCGCTGATGGTCAAACACATGGTCGAGGGGGTGGGGTTCCCCGTCTTCTTCTACGGCCAGGCCTTCATGGGCAGCCTCGAGCCGATGGTCTCCGCCGTGCTGGCCCGCGTCTTCGGGCTCTCCGGCTTCATGGTCGGCATGGGCCCCGCCGTGCTCGGTATCGCGCTCGCCTTCGCCGTCTACCGTTGGACGCGCGCCATGGCCGGCCGGACGGCCGGCGCGGCCGCGCTGCTCTTCCTGACGATCGGGCCGCGGGGCTACTTCCATTACCTCGCCTCGCCGCGCTGCTATGCCATCCAGATGCTGCTGACCGTGCTCATGCTCTGGCTCTGCGCCCACGGCGTGCGGCGGATCCGTCGCGGCGATGCCTTCCCCTCGGCAGTGGTGTTCGCCTGGGGCGTACTTGCCGGCCTGGGCTGGTGGGCCAGCGGGTTGATCCTCTTCACCGTGGGCGCCTGCGTCCTGCTGGCGGTCCTGGCGTGCGGACGCCGGCTTTGGAATCCGCGCTGGGCATGGGCCGCGCTCGGGGCGCTCCTCGGCGCCGCGCCCTGGTGGATCTGGAACCTGCGCAACGACTTCCGCTCGCTGCACGTGCAGGGCGCCACGATCGGGTGGGGAGCGTTTGCCGACCGTCTGGCCGCGTTCTCCGGGAACCG
>PWTM01000225.1 GCA_003563855.1 PVC group bacterium
GCCGGGCGGCTTCGGCGGTACGTGGGCTCCGAGCTGCCGGTACTGGTGGACCGGCCCGCCCGCTCCGGCGAGGGGCCGGCCGGCGCCGGTTGGGTGGCGCGCACCCGGTTCCAGGCCCCGGAGGTCGACGGCGTCACCTGGCTTCCTGAAGGCCGCGGGCTCCGGCCCGGGCGATTCGCGCGTGCGCGGATCGGCGCGGTGCGCGGCGTCGATCTCGTTGCCGCCGATGCGCGGCCTGCGTGAGCGCAGGGTCCGGTCACGAACCCCGGCGGCGTCGTCGGCCGAGCGCTTCGGCGCGCGCCCGGGCCTGCGCGGCGGCCTCCTCCTCGCCGAGCGCGGCGCGCGCCTCGGCCAGCATCGCCCAGGCCTCGCGATGACGGGGGCGCCGCGCGACGACCGCTTCGAGCCGCCGGGCGGCTTCGGCATGGCGGCCGATCCTGCCGAGGCTGTGCGCGCGCTGCAGCGGGGCCGAGATCATGCGTGGGGCCGCCTGTTCCACCAGCCCGAGCACGTGTGCGGCCTCGCGGTGCCGTCCCATGGCGGAGAAGAAGAAGCCGGCACCAGCCAGGCGCGGCGTGAGCCGGGGCCGCCGGCCCTGCCGGACCGCCGCCTCCGCCTCGCGGATGGCGGCCTCGAGCCGCGCCAGGCCGTCCGCCGATGCGTCCGCCGCGGCGTCCGCCGCGCCGGGCCGCACCAGTACGACCGTGACGCCGTCGACGTAGCCGATCTGCCAGCGGCCGGAGTTGACCATCCAGCGGGCGAGATCGGCGCCGCCGGGCCAGAGACAGGAGAGGATGGCGGCGTCGAACGACCAGTCGTCCTCGAGCTCGTCCAGCGCCGCGGCCTCGCCGGCCAGCGCGCGATTGAGCGTCCGGTGGAGTTCCGGTTCGTTCAGGCCCCGGCGAACATCCGCGAAGATGCGGCGTTCCGGGTGCGCCCATCGCAGGTAGCCCCCGTCGAACGGGAGGTTCAGCGCCCGTTCCGGGAATCCCTCCCGCCCGACGAACGCGGCCGCGGCGGCGGGGAACGGTTCGGTTTCCGCGTGCAGCCCGGGCCGCGCGAGGGTGCCCGCGGCACGATCGTAGGCGCCGCCGGCCAGGCCGCCGATGGAGAGCAGCGCCAGGACCGCGGCCGCGGCGGGACCGAGGCCGCGGACGGCGGGAAGCGGAAGGCGCAGGCGTGCGCGCAGCAGCTCGCCCGCGCTCCCGCCCGCGGCCTGAAGGCTCAGCGCAAGGAACGGAAGCGAGAGGACGGCGAAGAACGGCCGCAGGTAAGGCGTGCGCAGGGCGGCGATGGCCGTACCCATGGCCAGGCCCGCGGGGATGGCCGGGAGTCGGCCCTTGTGCGCCACCAATCCGGCCGCGCCGAGCAGCAGGGCCAGGAGGAACAGGGGGGCATGGGGCAGCGAAAGGTAGAGCGGGGCCAGCGGGGAGGCGAGCGCGTCCGCCGCCGCGTCCGGCCGTGTGAGGCTGTGCCACGCGAGGCGGTGGAGCGCGATCCCGTAGGGGTTGACCAGCGTTACAACGGCCAGGCCGCCCGCCAGCGCGAGGCCGCGCATCGAGCCCGGCGCCTCGAAACCCGGTCGGCGCAGGGCAGGGGTGCGGGGCGCGCGACGCCCCAGCCAGGCCAGCAGCGCGATGGCCGGGCCGAGCAGGAAGGTGGGATGCATCTGCGTCCATAGCAGTTGGAGCGGGACCAGCAACGCCGCGAGCCGCCGGTCCGGCGGGCGATCCGCGAGCTGCCGGGCGAACAGGGCGGCCAGCAGGAGCGCCGGCGCCTGCGGGCCCGCCGGAGGGTGCGGAAGCAGAAGCCCGGCGGCCAGCAGGGCGGCGCCCGCAATGGCCGCCGGGCCGGCCCAGGCGCGGGCCGCGCGCATGAGCAGCGCGGCGGCGGCGACCAGCAGCGCGGCGTGGAGCAGCACGATCAGTGGCGCGCCGCCGATACGCCATAGCGCGAAGAGCGCGCGGTCGTAGAGCCAGGTGGCGTTGATCCAGGGCGCATCGGCGTGCGTGAAGGTGAAGACATCGGTGCGGGGAAGCCCCGCGAGCGCGATCTGCCGGCCGGTGGCCAGGTGGCTCCAGAACGCCGGCCCGGCGATGGAACGCAGGCCGACCGCGAACAGGGTTGCGCCCGCCAGCCAGGGCACGACCGCGGTCCACCCGCGTTGCGACTCTTTGCTCATGCCCGTTCCCCCCTGTCCGGTCCCGCCCGGGCGAACCGCGGGCGCGCGGGGATGCGTCGGGTCGTGGTCAGAACCGCAACGCGAACCCGAGCGCCAAGACCGGGAAGTACCGGATCCGGCGCAATTCCCGCTCCCCGTCGCGGCGCCGTCTCTCGAGTTCGGCCTCGAAAAGCGGGTTGTCGGCCGCCAGCCCGTCGGCCGAAGCGACCAGATCGATCCGCTCGAGGAACATCACCCCGGCATCGCCGAAGAACATCCACCGCCGCCGCCCGCCCAGCGGGCGTCCGAATCCGAGCCCGGCATAGCCCACGCCGGCATTCTTCGGGTCCGCGCGGGCCGATATCGTTCCGATCTCTTCCGGGGTCAGCGACAGGGGCCCCCATTGCCGGCGTTCCCGAGGGGTGGCGGTGCCCTCGAGGTACAGGCCGTGGTGGACCCAGCCCGCGCTGAGGCGGAAGGCGTTGCCGAACGGATGGACATCGACGAGCAGGCTGACGGGCCGCGCGCGGAAGGCCGCGTCGAAGTTCAGGTTGTCCTGCGTTGCCCGGTAGCGGACGCCGATCTGCGAGGCATGCGCCCGCACGCCGACGAACCGCGTGAGGCCGCCGGAGACCTGCACACCGGGCCCGGTCGTGCCGACCCGCGCGCCGACCGTGACCCGTCCGCGCCGCGGCGCCGCGTCCGCGGCGACCGCGGAAAGCAGAACGAAGACGGCGGCGACCGCGCTCCCGCCGATCCCCGGCCAACCGCGTTTGCTGCTCAAACCCGCGCTCATCGCCCGGAGCCTAGCGCGCCGGCCCGCCCGCGTCAACGCGTCGGCCCTTGCCGAAGCGGGGCGATGGCGCGAGGATGGGCCCGGGTAAGGAGGAGCTCGTGGATCGTGTCGCCGTCCTGATCGACGCCCGGAACGTCTTCGCGCGACCGTTGCTCGAGGCGTTTCTCGAAGCCGCCCGCGACCGCGTGGACCTCGCCGTGGCCGTCGTGGTCGAGACGCGTCCCGCAGGCTGGCGGGCGCGGCTCTGGACCGCGGCCACGGCAGGCGCCCTGCGCCGGTTCAACCCCGATGCCGCCGTGCGGTTCTGCTCCACAGGCCGGGTGCGCCGCCTTTGCCGCCGGTACGGCGCCGTCTTCCTCCACACCCCGGCGCGGGCCGTCGCGACGCCCGCGTTCGGCGACCGGTTGCGGGGCGCGCTCCGCGCGAATGTCCTTCTCTCGATCGGCTGCCTTGTCCCGCTGCCGGGCCGCTTCATCGACGGGCGACGCGGCTCTGCCACCTGCCGCGGCCCTGGTATGCCCTCGCGGCCCCCCTGCTGCGCGGCCGCCGCTAGGGGGCGTTTTGGGCTGGACAAACAGGCGTCCGTTGGGTAGCCACAGACTCGGGCTCGGTCCCGGTGCGTTCTTCGTCCCCGGCAACCGAGTCTGCCAACCAGGGGGGCAGGCGATGCGCTACCGACACAGCAGCGGAATTCACGGCCAGACCGTCGGCGAGGAGCGCATGCTCTTCGACGACGCGGCCGACGCGGTTCACGTCCTCAATGGAACCGCGGCCTTTATATGGGACTGCCTTCGCAAACCCGCTTCGGCGCACGGCATCGAGGTGCGGCTGCACGAGGTGTACGACCTGCACGACGTGCCGGACGTGTCGGACATGATCGCCCGCACACTGGCGGACTTTCTGGATCGAGGCATCATCGAGCCGGTTCCGGACGAGGGCCACCCCTGAAGCGAATTCGGGCGCATCTCACTTCTGGCGGTCTCTGCCCGAAAGGCCTCGCGGCGGCTATCTTAGCATGTGCGCATGGCCATGCGTCGGCGCACGAAAGGCGGACGGAGACGATTCTGCTTGCCCCGACTCGGTGGAGTTCGCGGCAAAGATAGCGTTGGAGTTCGTCTCGCCGGAGTTGTCGAGGCAATTAACGAAGGAGGACGACCTTCAAACGCCTGGTGGGCGCTTCCGTATAGGAATGGATTCTCGTGCGGAAACGACATTGCGACCATTCTTCCCACGATTAACTACGGCGTCAACTTCCTCCTAAACTCCACCGGATCTAACGTGTCCGTCAACGTTGCCGCGAACTACATCGGCTCCCATGCCCCGTCCATGCGGGTGTTGCACCGCCCGAAGTGAGATGCGCCCGGCGAATTCCCGGGGCTTGACAGACGACCGACTTAACGGTAGAGGTTGAATGTGATCGGCGTCCGGGCGTCCGGGCGTAACGAAGAAAGGCGGGGGGTGGCCATGAACAGGAAGAAGCGGTTCGAGCCGCCGGTGATCTTGACCTACCGGCGCGAGGAACTGGTCGTAGAGACCGTGTTCACCGGAGAGGATCCGTCGGAAGTCCTGGTCAGCGATCGGTGCCTGAAAAGGGACGTCCGCCCGGCCCGGGGTTGCGCGGTTCTGGATGCCGTGCTCCGCGTCGCCTGACGGTGGCCGCGGTTCGCCTGTGAAGCGAACGCGCCGCGATGGGGTACGGCCGGTTGCCGGGATTTCCCGCGGCGCGGAGGGTGGATTTCTCCCCGAGGTTCCAGTGCCGGACGCGGCGAAGGTCTTCGCGGAACTCGGGCTCGGCACGGGGGAAGGTTCGGTTCATCCCGCGGATTCTTGCGGCATGACACTCGGCGCCCTGCAGGAGCTTCTGGTGCGGGTCGAACGCCAGCGTCGGGCGATCCACCGTCTCTCGGCCCGTGTGGACCGGCTTCGCGCGGCGGAGTCCCGCCCGGTCCCATCGGCGACCGCGCGGGGAAGGGGGGCGGCCCGGCGATGAAGCGTCCGCAGTCCCGCACGCCGAAGGGGCCGGCCCGCACCGCGGTCGACCCGGCCGATATCCTGGAGCGGCTGGCTCGGCTTCGCATCCAGACGTGGAGTTACACCTTCGAGCCCGGGGTCCGCCACATCGGGCCGATGGCGCAGGAGTTCGCGGAGGTATTCGGCCTGGGCGGGGACGCCCGCCGGATCCGGCTGAACGACGCGATCGGTATCGCCTTTGCCGCGATCCGCGGCCTGCACGCGATGCTCGAGGAGAACGAGGCCCGGTTGACTGCGCTGCGCGCGGAACTGGAAGCGCTCCGCGGCGGCGTGCCGCGCCCGGGGCCCGGGAACATGGGCGGCGCCGGGCGCCGCGGCGGGAAGAAGCGCGCGCCTGGCGCGCCGCCCACCTGAGGCCGACGTGCCGATGGGAGAGCCCCACGTCCGTTCGGTTGAGGTTCGGTCGCCCGCTTCGCTTCCGGAGGCGATGGCGAAACTGGTCGCCGACCTGGACCCGGGCCTCCCGGCGGAATTCGCAGGCCGGCGCGTGCTGCTGAAGGCCAACTTCAACAGCCCGCACCGCTATCCGGCGACGAGCGCGCCCGAAGCGCTCGCGGCGCTGGTCGCGCTGCTGCGCTCCGCCGGGGCGGCGGAGATTCGCATCGGGGACAGTTGCGGACTGCGCTGGGCGCCGGCGGCGCGCGTGGCCGAGGCCCTGGGTGTGCCGGCGCTCGCCGCGCGGCTGGGCGTGGAATGGGTCGATTTCGATGCCGGCCCCTGGGTGGACGTGCCGGTCGGCGGGCGCTTCTTCCCGAAGGTCCGCCTCGCGGAGGCGGCGGTCCGGGCCGAGTGCATCGTCTACTGCTGCTGCGTGAAGACGCATCCGGCGGCCCGCTTCTCGGCGAGCCTGAAGCATGCGATCGGGTTCCTCGCGCCCGAGCAGCGCGCGGCGATGCACCGCGGTGACATGGCGGAGCGGATCGCGGAGATCAACGCCGCGGTCACGCCCCGCCTCGTCGTGGCCGACGCCCGCAAGTGCTTCGCGGCCGGCGGTCCCGCGGTCGGCTGGGTACGGCGGTCGGGCCTGCTGCTGGCCTCGGCCGACCGGGTCGCGCTGGACTGCGAAGCCGTGCGCATCCTGCGCGGGTTCCGTCCGCGGCTGCACCGGTTGGCGGCCGATCCCGAGGACGAGCCGCAGATCCGCGCGGCCCGTGCGCTGCGCCTCGCCCCGGCGGGCGGCGGCTCGTGAACGTCGCGCTCGTCGAGCTCGCGCCGCGTTCGCGCCTGCTGCGGGTTCCGCTCTGGTGGCCGGTCTACCTGCCCCAGCTCGCGGCCGTGCTGCGCGCCGGCGGGCACGCGGTCGAGATCCTGGAGCCGTGGGCGGACGGACCGGAGAGCGCCGCGCCGGAGCGGCTTTCCCGCGCGCTGCGCACGCGGCCGCCGGACCTGGTCGTCTTCGACGCCGGGGCGGAAGGGTGGGGCGCCCTGCGCGCCTGCGCCCGCGCAGCCCGGGCGACGGCGCCGTCCGCCCGATTGCTGGCCGGCGGCCGGTACGTTTCGCCGTGGCCGGCCGGCATCCTGGAACACGCGCCGGAATTGGATGCCTCGCTCGTCGGCGAGTCCGAACGCGCCGTCGAGGCGCTGGCGGACGGCGCCCCGCCGGCGTCGGTGGCCGGGGTCCACGTCCGCGGCGCCACGGCCGCGCAACCTTCGGCGCCGGTGCCCGATCTCGATGCGCTGCCGTTCCCGGCCTGGGATCTCCTGGACCTGCCGTACTACGCGCGGCGGACGCCGCGCGTGATCCCCTGCCTCCCGCTCCGGACCGCGACGTTGCAGAGCGCGCGCGGGTGCTCGGGCGCGTGCCGCTTCTGCGTCGAGGGCCGCCTGCACGCGCGGCCGCACCGGTTTCACGGCGCGGCCTACGTGGTCGAGGCGGTGGAACGGCTGGCGGTCACCCACGGCATCGAGGCGCTGTACTTCTCCGACGAGAGCTTCCTCGCCGACCGCGCGCGCGTCGCCGGGCTCTGCGAGGCCCTGTTGCGGAGCCCGGTCGCGCGGCGGCTGCGCTGGGCGGCCCAGGTGCGCGCGGACACGGTGGATGCCGAAATCCTGGCGCTGATGCGCCGGGCCGGCTGCGTCCAGCTCGAGTTCGGCGTCGAGAGCGGATCGGACCGGATGCTGGCCGCCCTGGGCAAGGGGCTCGATGCCGCGCGGAACCGCACCGCGCTGCGGCTTGCGCGCGCAGCCGGCATTCGCTCGCTGGCCTACGTCATGGTGGGCCTGCCGGACGAGACGCGCGAGGATCTCGCATGCACCCGCCGGTTCCTCGCCGAGGCCCGTCCGGATGTCGTCCGCCTCAACCCGTACATGATCCTCCCCGGCACCCCGCTGGCGGGCCGGCTGGCGGCGGAAGGCCGAATTCCGCCGGACGGACCCGGCGGCGCCGATCGGGCGCTGACCGCGTTGTCCGGCGAGGCGACGAACGTCACCGCGATGCCACTCGGGGAGCTGCGTGCGGCGGTCCGACAGCTCGAACGCGAGGCGGTGCTCGCCCGGCTCGCGCGGGATTTCCTCGTTCACAATCCGCCCTGGGCGCTGGCGCGCTACTTCCGGGTGCGCGCGGTGCCGGCCTGGATCCGGCACAGGCGGCGCGGGCCGGGCGCGCGACCGGCGCCACTCCGCGGCTGACGAATGCAGGCGGCATCGCTATCGTCCGGACGATGAGTACACGGGAGGAACTGGAGAGCGTTGACCTGGCGCCCGGCGCGCGCGCCGAGGCGGCGGCGCGCTGCACCGCGACATTCGACTTCGCGATACTCGGCGGCCGGGTGCGGCTGCGCACCAATGTGCCGGACGTCCTGGGCGGCTTCCTTCGCACCTACGCGACGTTTGCGCAGCCGACCGATTCGGCCGCGCCGGCCGACCTCGAGATCGTCGCGGTCCGGCCGCCGGGCGCCGGACCCGAACTGCTCTTCCTGGCGCGCGACCGCGCCTACCGGACGGCGTATCCGCGGCTGGTCGCGGATCCCGAACCGGTGATCGAGTATCTCGCAGTCACCCACAACCGGTCCCATTACCTGGTCCACGCCGGCTGCGTCAGCCGGGCCGGCCGCGGCCTCGCGATCGCCGGCGCTTCGCGCATGGGCAAGACCACGCTCACCGCCTTCCTCGTCGCGCGCGGCTTCCGCTACCTCTCCGACGAGGTCGCGCCCGTCTCGCGTGCCGACGGAACCCTCTCGCCCTATCCGCTCGCGCTGGGCATCCGGGCCGGTCCCGCCTCGGCCCTGGTCGCAGACCTGCCGTACACGGAGTTCGTCAGCGAGACGGACCGGAAGGCGATGGTGAACGCCTGCGACTTCACGCCGGCCATCGCGCAGGCGCCCGTGCCGCTGCACGCGGTTGTGTTCCTCACGAACCGGGTGGCGCCCGACGTTCGTACGCCGCACCGCTTCGACGGCAAGGCGTCCGTGTGGTTCAACGCGATGAACCCGGCGTTCCGCGCCGCGGTGCTCGAGCGGACGGGGTCGGAACGGCTGGCCGAGCGCAGCATCGGAGACCAGGTTCACGTACTGACCCTGCGCAGCCGCGCGCCCGACGGCTTCCTGGACGCGCTGCGGGCCGTGGCCCGGACGCACGGCATCGGGATCGTATGGATGCAGGTCGAAGATCTCGATCCCGCCGACTTCGATGCGGCGCCGCGTCTATTGCGGCTCCCCATCGCGGTTGGACTGGTCGAGCTGATCAAGAAGCTCCCGTCCAGCCAGAAGGCCGAGCTTGTGCGGACGCAGTTCGGCGGGCGGATGACGGGCCTCGTCGGGGAACTCGCGCGGCGGGTCGGCCACGCGGCCTTCTACAAGCTCTCGCCGGGCCGGCTGGAAGCCATGGTCGAAACGCTCGAGCGCCTCGCATGAGCGGCGTTCCCGAGACGGGCCTGGCGACGCCGGAGTTCGTTCGTACGTCCGGCCGCAGCATGTGGCCGCTCATCCGACACGGCGCGCTCATCGCCCTTCGTCCCGCGACTCCCGAGACGGTGACCCCGGGCGAGATCGTCGCTTTCCGCCGGGACGGCCGGCTCTTCGCACACCGCCTGTTGGCCGTCCGCCGCGGGGCGGGCGGGTTCGAACTGCGCGAGAAGGGCGACCACAACCGCGGCGCTTCCTGGATCGAGGGCGACCGGCTGGTCGGCGCGGCCGTCGAGTTGCGCGAGGGTCCTTGCCGACGGTCGTTGGGCGTCGATCCGCGCGGCCGCCGTATCCGGTGGCTGACCGCGCTCCTGCGCCTCGAGGCCGACCTCGTCGAGCGCTGGATCCGCGTGCGCTTGCGAGGTGGCGCGCCGGCCCGGCTCCGCCCGCTGCTGCTCCCGGCCGCGCTGCTCCTGGCGCCGGCGCGCGCCCTGCTGGTCCGGCTGCTGCTGACCGCCTACCCGCGGCCGACCACGGTCGAGGACGCCGGCGCGCTGGTCGCGCTGGTCCGTTCTTTCCGGGCGCTGTTCCCCGGCGCCCGGGCGGAGGGCGACGCCGAAGCCGGAACCGTACCCGGCGATGGCGTCGCGCTGATCGAGGCGGCCGCGGCGCACGGCCTCGTGCCGTCGCTCGTCGCCGTCGGATCGCTGCCGCCCACCCTCGCGCGGGCGGTGCGCCGGCAGTCCTACCGCACGGCGCTCGACCACGAGCGCGCGAAGCCGGCGTTGCGGTCGGCGACCCGCGCGCTGGATGCGGCCGGCGTTCCCTACGCGGTGCTCAAGGGGCCCGCCCTCTACGAGGCCTTCTACCGGGACCGGTTCCCTCGCGCGTACTGCGATCTCGACCTGCTCGTTCCGCGCGACCGGATCGAGGTCGCGCTTGCCGCACTGGCCGGGGCGGGGTACGCGGTGGAGGGGGGGGCGCGCCGGCAGGCCTTTCTCCGCCGTTTCCACTTCCACCTCGCGCTGACCTCGCCGCGGCCCGGCTGGCCGCCGATCGAGCTGCACTGGGCCCTGGTCGACCGCGCCAACCTCTACCGGTTACCCGCCGACGCGGGCCTGGCGCGGCGGCAAACCCTGGGCGCCGGGGACGATGCCTTCGCCGTGCTCGAACCCGGGGATGCGCTGCTCTACCTCTGCCTCCATGTCGCCAAGCACGCCCCCTTCAACGCGAACGGCCTTCGCCGCGGCGTCGGCGCCGAGTGGTTCATCCGGGCTTCCGTCGGCAACCGCCTGCTCTGGTTCGCCGATATCGCCCTGCTGCTCGAACGCGCATTCGACCGGTTCGACTGGCCGGAACTGCGTCGCCGGGCGCGGGACTGGAATACCACCGAAGATGTCGGGGTCACGCTGCGGGTCCTGCACCTTCTCGCGCCCGGTTCGCGCGCGGGCGCGGCGCTCGAACGGCTGGGCCTTCCCGCCGTGGCGCCGGTGCGGATGCGGCGGCGGGCGTGGTCCGGCGCGGGGCCCGCGCCGGAGTGGGCCCTGCGCATGAACCCCGTCGTGCTCTTCCGCCCGATCCGGGTCCTGCTGGCCTTCCGCCTGCTGTTCCCCCCGCCGGGCCGGCTCCTCGCATACTACGCCGGCGTCTCGCGATGGCGGTTGCCCCTGCTCGTCCTGGTCCATCCGTTCCACATGGCCGGCCGGCTCCTGCGGAAGTAGCCTCGCTGCCGCGCTTGACACGCACGGGCGAATGCGCGACAAAGGATGAAAGGCCATGTTTGGCCTTCCACCAGCCGGGGAGCGGAAGACATGAAAGAGAAGAGGCGCTTCGAGCCACCGAAGATCGAAACATTCCGGCGCGACGAGCTCATCGTCGAGACGGCGTTCACCGGGGTCGTCATGAAGTCCCCGGTGTTCCGCGACTAACGTCGCCCCGGCCGCGCTAGAAATACCACGTGGCGGTAACGAAGAGCTGGGGTCGTCCCAGGTCGAGGCCGTTCACGCGTCCGTCGAACTCGCTGGCTTCCGGCCCCGCGAAAAGGGAGGCGCCCAGTCCGACGAGGAGATCCGGCCGCCATTCGTACTCCAGCTCCGGGATCAGAACCATGCTGCGGTCGTTGAGATTTCGCAGCGCCGCCAGTTGCAGCCGCAGGGTATCCCGGGCCATCGAGGCCGTGCCGACGGCGACCAGGTAGTCCCGCGCCGCGAGCCGTCCGGTCAGGCGGTCGGCCGGCGCGTAGTCCTCGGGCCGCGCCGCCCCCCGGCCCCGGCGGTGGTACTCGGCCTGGAGCAGGATGTGGTCGAACGGATCGACCCGGAGCCCGAGGGCCGCATCGAGCGCGCGCGAAAGGCGGCCGGCATCGCGCCCCGTCCGTAGCGCGGATTCCGCGTAGACCACGGTCGCGCCGATCGAGCCGGCGACCTCGGCGGTGACCCGCTCCTCGACGCGTAGCGCAAGGTTCCCGTCCGGCCCGGCGACGCCCTCCACGGCGCGCACGAATCCCGCGCCGATGTCCCAGACGCCGGCGAACGCGCGGGCGCGTACACCGAACGGCAGTTGATCCGCCGAGGCGATCCCCCGCCCGGCCGTCGCGCGGCGGGTCCGGTCCTCGAAGCCCACGTAGCCCTCGACGCCCCAGGAGGCGCCGGGCGTGAGGCTCGCCGTGACCGCGGCGATGCCCGGGGGTTCGATCCCGGCGAAATCCGCCAGGGAGTCCGGGTTCGCCAGGTCGGTCGGATTGAACGCGTAGGCGGTGCCCCAGGCCAGCGGCTGGCGGCCGACGCGGAGATCCAGCGGGCCGAAGGACGCGGCCCCGTAGAGATAGTCCAGGTCGATACTCCGGGCCGCGTCGCCCGCGCGGGAATCCGCGGGCGGCACATCCTCCGCGCCGAGCGCGAGCCATCGCGTCCGCGGATCGGCCGCCCCGCGCAGGTCGCGCAGTTCGGCCTCCAGGACAACGCTCAGGTCGGGATCCGGCTCGAACCGAGCCCGGAGACGCACGATGCTGGAAAGGCCGACGAGCGCATCGTCCCCGCTCCGCGCGCGCGGCAGGACCAGGAGCCCGGTGGTCTCGAGATAACCCGACCACCGGATCCCCCCGTTCTCCGCCCACCCGCCGTTCCAGTCCCCGCCGCCGGGCTCCGGGGAATCCCAGTCGTCGGCCCAGTCGCCCGCGCGCGCGCCGCCGGCGGCCAGCACCGCGAGCAACAGGCCTCTATGCCAGGCCTTCATGACGGACGCCGGCCGGGCCGGCTAGCGGTGGAACCGGTTCGGGTGGAAGAGATCGTCATCGAGCGGGACATCCCATTCGACCTCGTGCATGCGGATTTCGGTGCGGGAATCGCCGGCGATGTTCACCATGACGAGGTGCGTGGCGACATGGCGTCCGCCGATCTCGCGGATCCGATCGGCTTCGAGGCGCTTCGCCGGCGCGTCGTTCTCGTAGTAGTCGATGCGGACCGGAACGTAGGTCGCGCGGTCGATGTGGAAGACGAGCCGGCTGTACTGGCTGTCGGACGAGCGCGGTTCTCCGGCGATCACCCAGCGGTCTTCGTTCTGGATCACGAACTCGAAGCGGTGATAGTCGCTCGTGAAACCGCTGCCGCCCATGTCCTCGTAGGAAAAGTCCCCGCCGACCCCGCCCACGGAGCCGCGCCGGCCGGCGCCGCCGATGTTGCGCACTCTTCCCGTGGACGGGAAGAACACGCGCACCGCGCCATCCAGGTCCAGCACGCGGAGGCCCGCGATGCTGCGCGGGCTGGCGAACTCGATGTGCGTCGCGTCCATGCCCCGCGTGTAGGTGAGCAGCCGCAGTTCGCGGTCGTGGCGTTCGGCGTCGCGCCGATGGTAGATGCGCATGGTCATGCGGCTGCGGGCCGTGTCCGGACCCCGCTGCGCATCGACGCGCTCCATGATGGCTTCCGCCTCCGGCGATTCGGCCGTCGCTGCCGGCGCCCCGGCCAGCAGCGCGAGTCCGGCGCTCGCGAGGCACGCCGCGCGACGCCGCGCGGCGCGGGTGAGCAGCGTTCGGTTCATGGCGTCTCCTTTCGTTCCCTTCGGTTCCGCCGGCGCTGCGCAAGGCTGAGGCAGGCCGGCAGGACGATCACGGTGGCCAGGAAGCAGGTGCCCAGTCCCACAAACAGCAGCGAACCCATGGCGGCGATGGTCGCCATTTCGCCGACGACGGCGAGCGACCCGAACGCCAGCATCGTTGTGACCGTGGTCAGCAGGACCGCCTTCCCGCTGTAGCGCAACGTGGGCTCGATCCGGCCGCCCTCGTGGCGGTACCGGTGGAGGATGTGCAGGGCGTCGTCCGTGCCGATCCCGATGAGCAGCGGGAACACGAGCCCCGCGGTCAGGGCCAGGTGCGTCCCCGCCAGCGGCAGCAGCCCGAACATCCAGGCGAGCCCGAGCACGACCATGGTGAAGGCCAGCAGCACCTGCCCGATCCGGCGGAAGGCCAGGAACAGGAGCGCGAACACGGCCAGCGCCACGTAAACCCCGGCCCGTGTGGCCTCGGTGAAAATCTCGCGGGTCAGCTCCACGTAGAGGGGCACGGAGCCGGTGACCCCGGGATCCACCCGGGTCGTCGCGGTGTGAAACGCGAGCACGGTGGCGCTGTCTTTCTGGGCGGCCGCGGTGGGGATGACGGTGACCAGGAAGCGCGAGCCATCGGCGGAGACGAGTTGCGGGCGGAGGGTTTCGGGCAGGTCGTCCACGGTTGGCGCGCGCGTGACGGCCATGTGACGCTGCTGGGCCGCCAGTGCCGGCGCGAGGGCCTCGTCCAGCGCCGCCAGCCGGCCGGCGGCCGCGTCGGCATCGGCCGTCACGGCGGCGATGGCGCGCTGGAAGACCTCGCGGCCGGGTTCGCCCACCTCCGCGCCGATGATCTCGCGGATCATCGTGTCGCGCCGCCGCGCCACGAGGTTGCCTTCGCCCATGCCGGCCACCGCGAGATCGCCCAGCTCGATCGCGTTCCACTCCAGGCGCTGGAGTTGCTCGGCGACCTCGCGCACATGGTCGGCGGTCCGCACTGTGCCTTCCAGTTCCGCGGCGTCCTGCGCGCCGCCGGGTCCCGCGGGGCCGCCCCGGGCGATCAACGCGAGCCGCTCGGAAACGTCGTCGGCCGGCGGGAGAAGGTCCGACACGGCGACCGCGCGGCTGACCAGGCGCTCGCGCCGGAAGGCCTCGGCCAGCTCGCGGGCGTCCTCCACCGAGGCGCGCGTCGCGAACGCGATGAAGGGCGAGACCTCCATGTGCGCCATGATCGCCCGCTGCGTCGCCGTGTACCGGTGTGCCCGGGGCGCGTTGTTCATGGGGTCATAATCGACCACGTTCCGCGGGATGGCCCAGGCCGCGACGGCGGTCAGCGCGGCGGCGGCCGCCAGCGCCGCCCACGGATGTCGCTCGATCGCGCGGCCCAGGCGGCCCATGAAGCCGAAGTCGATCATCGGCCGCCAGCGGGCGCGGCGCAGTTCGCCCTTGCCGCCGAAGGAGAGGAGCAGCGCGGGGAAAAGCAGCAGCATCACGGCCAGCGTGATCAGCACGCCCATGCCCGCCACGAACCCGAACTCGCGGACGGCCGGCGAGCCCGAAAGGGAGAGGGAGGCAAACGCGACCGCCGTGGTCACGCCGCCGAGCATGATCGGGGCGCCGCCGGCCTGCATGGCCCGGCGCAGCGCCTCCGCGCGGTCCAGCCCCTCCAGGCGGAAGTCGTCGTAGTTGCTTACCAGGTGGATGCCGAAGTCGATGCCGAGGCCCATCAGGATGACGGCGAAGATCGAGGTGATCATCGAGACGTGCCCGATCGTCAGCACGATGGCGCCCATCGTGAGCAGGATGCCGACGATCAGCGCCCCCAGGGCCAGCAGCATCTTGCGCAGGCGGGTGAAGGAGAAGAAGAACAGCACGACGATCAGCGCCAGGGCTACCAGTGTCGGGACGAAGGTGTCCGCGCCCGCGCCCTGGTGCCGCGCCACGGCCCAGGCGACTTCACCGCCCAGGCCGAGGCGGACGCCCTCCATGTCCCGCTCCACCGATTGGGCGATGGCATCCACGCCGTCAACGGCCCGGTAGAGCGCGTCGAAGTCGAGCATGTCGAAGGCGGGGACCAGGCTGAAGGTCAGCATGCCCTGCGTCGGCGACCAGGCATAGCGCTCGCCCACCAGCACGCTCTCGACCGCCTCGCGCGCCAGGTCCGCGGCCGCCTCCGGCGCCAGGTCGTCCCCGCCGGCGAGCGCCGCGCGCACCGCGGTCGCGAGCCGCTCAAAGCCGCCGAGCACGGCGAGCCCGCTCCACTGGTCCTGGTTCGTTGCGAAACGGTCGTCGTCGGCGAGTACCACGTCCTCGAGCGTGTCGTTCAGCGTCGTGAGCAGGCCCAGCAATGAGCGCTGCTCGAGCATCCGTTGAACCCGCTCCGCGTCCTCCGGCTCGTCGGCCAGCATCAGTCCCCAGCGCAGCGGGTACTCGGACTCGGTCTCGGCGCGGACAGACCGGAACAGCGCGGCCAGCTCGGCATCGGCGCGCAGGCGCTCCGCCGCCTCGCGCGCGGCGGCCTCGACCGCGTCGCGGTCGTCCCCCGTAACCGCGACGATCAGGGTCGAGGCGAACCCGAAGGCCTCCTCGATCTCGAAGAACTGCGAAGCGACCGGGTTGTCTTCGCCCAGGAGTTGTTCGGGTTCGACCACGAGCCCCAGCCGCTGGCTGAGCGCGAGGCTGGCGACGAGCAGGACGCCAAAGACCGTGTAGACCCACCCGCGCCGCCGGATCGCCACCTCCGCCATCCAGGCGGTCATCCGCTCTTCGCGTGTCAGCTTCGCCATGATCCGGCCCTCCGGTTCAGCCGCGCACGAACGGAATCGTCATCGGGTACTTCCATGCGGTCCCCTGTCCCGCCTTCACGGCCGCGACGATGCAGAAGATCAGGTCCATGACGTATATCGCGAGCAGCAGGAGGACGCCGACAAAGACGAAGACCAGGATGATCGAGATGATCGAGTAGAGGATGAGACTGAGCTGCCAGTTCAGGGCGGCCCGCGCGTGCTGCTTGACCCGCGGTTCCGGTGAGGCGAGCAGGATGACCAGCGGGCCGATGAAGCCGGTCAGGAGGCCGAGCACGTGGGCCAGCACGCAGAGCGTCACGTCCGGCCGGGCGGCGGCCGCCGGGGGCGGCAGAGGAGGCGCGCCCGGCACGCCCGTGAAGAGGGGGGTGGCCCCCGCCTCCTGCCAGGCGTCCATGCCCTCGGTCCAGACCAGCGTTCGCCGTCCGATAACCCCCGACCGGACCCGCTCGGCCGCCTCGGCCTCCGGGATCGGTCCGACCGCCCCGTTCTCCCCCGCGTAGTACCACATCGCATACCCCCCCCGAAACCGGCGGCGCTGGCCGACGGTCGCAGGCGCAACATGCGACGAGGCGCTCCTCCCGGTCAAGTCCGCGCCGGACTCCCAGCTTGCCGCGTTCCCGGCCACCGGGTGTATTTGACACCGACGCGAAAAGACGCTAGTCGTAGAGACGGTGCGGGTGCCTGTTGGTGGCGTCCGCGAGGGAGTATGCAAGATGCAAGAGAAGAAACGCTTCGAACCGCCGAAGGTCGAGACGTTCCGGAGCGACGAGTTGATCGTCGAGACGGCGTTCACCGGGGAGGTGTGGATCGACTCGCCACCCAACGACGTCCCGGTGTAAGGCGGCCTCTGGGCCCCGCACGAACGGCAGAGTGATCGGGCCGTCCGGGCGACGTTCCGGAGCGGATGCGCCTGCACGTAAGCCATTGCAGGGGCACGAAGGGCGGTCCTGCCGCTTGGCCGACCCTGGGCAGGAGCCGGCCTTTTCCATGCGGTCCCCTGTCCCGCCTTCACGGCCGCGACGATGCACAGAAAGGGATACGAGCCATGATCGCACCGACGCCGCCCATGGGCTGGAACAGTTGGAACACCTTCGGTCGCGAGATCGACGAGGACGTGATCCGCTCGACGGCCGACGCGATGGTCGCGACCGGGCTGAAGGATGCCGGCTACCGGTACGTCTGCATCGACGATCTCTGGGAGGCTGACGAGCGTGTCGACGGGCGGCTGACCTGGGATGCCGCGAAGTTCCCGGGCGGCATCCCGGCGCTCGCCGACTACATCCACGGCCTCGGGCTCAAGTTCGGCATCTACTCCTGCAGCGGCACGCATACCTGTGCGGGGAAACCGGCCAGCTTCGGCTACGAGGAGATCGACGCGCAGACCTTCGCGGACTGGGGCGTGGATTTCCTGAAGTACGATCACTGCTACTTTCCGCCCGGGGCGGATCCCCGGGCCGCCTATGCCCGCATGGGACAGGCGCTGCGCATGACCGGGCGGCCCATTCTGTACAGCCTGTGCAACTGGGGCGGGAACGAGGTCTGGACCTGGGGCGCGGCGGTCGGCGGCCACATGTGGCGTACCGGCGGCGACATCAACGACTCCTGGGAATCCATCGTCCACCTGGGCTTCCGGCGCCAGAAGGACCTCCATCCCTGGGGGCGCCCCAACGGCTGGAACGATCCCGACATGCTGGTGGTCGGGATGCGCAACCGCGGAAACGTGGCCCGGGAAGGCTGCTCGGAGGACGAGTACCGCTCGCACTTCGCGCTCTGGTGCCTGCAGGCCGCCCCGTTGATGATCGGGTGCGACGTCCGCGACATGGACCCGGCCACCAAGGCGATCCTGCTGAACCGGGACCTGATCGCTGTCAACCAGGACCCGCTGGGCGTCCAGGCGGCGTGCCTTGGCAGTCACCGCCGCTGCGAAGTCTGGGCCCGACCGTTGGCCAACGGCGACCTCGCGGTCGGGTTCTTCAACCTTCACGAGAAACCCCAGGGCAACGTCCCGGTCGCCTGGGAGCAATTGCACCTGCACGACCGCCGACCCTGCCGCCTCACGGACCTGGGCTCCGGCGAGGACCTCGGAACCCACAGCCGCGTCTTCACCAGCGGCTCCTTGGCGCCCCACGCCTGCCAGGTTGTCCGGATTTCGCCCCAGCGCACCTGACCCGTACGGGCACGGCACGCCGTGTCCTTCGCTGCACGGGGCGCCCCATCGGGCACGGCACGCCGTGCCCTCCGCCCTGCGCCGTGGCACCCCCGTCGGCACGCGTACGCGCCCCCCGGTTGTTTCTGCCCATTTATGGCTTGTGCCCCGCGACACCGGCCTGCTAGGCTCCGCGCACGGTTGAAGCGTGGCGTGCGCAAACCGTACAGGTAAGGAGAATCGGGCATGAAGAAACGATGGGCGGTTCTGGGAGCAGCGGTGGGATTGGCCGCCACGGCAGGCGCGCAGGCCCCGCCACATTTCGATGCGCGTCTGCGGGCCGAGCGGACCCTCGAGGTGCGCGAGCATTCGGCGCTGGAACGGGGCCGCTGGGAAGTGGGCGTGGTTGCCGCGTACGAGGATCAGGACGCGGCCGCGGCCGAGCTCTTCACCGTGACGCCCTACGCGCGCCACGGACTGACCCGCAACCTGCGGGTTCGCCTCGACGTTCCGGTCGCCTACCGCGACCGCGAGATCGGCGGCGAGGTTGCGGGGCCTGGCGATCTCCGGCTCGGCGCCGAGCTGCTGGTGCACGAGGACAGCTTCCGTTTCCCTTATGTGCTGCCCTACCTCAGCGTGTCGTTTCCTACGGGGAGTTCGGGCGACGGGCTCGGCCTGGGCGATGCGGCGACCGACCTGGGTATCGCGTTGGGCACGACGCGCTGGCGCGATTGGCACTTCCGGCTCGATGCACGCTACGCGCTGCGCTTCGGGGACCTCGACAACATCGCCTCGGTGGGCGGCGCCCTGATCTGGGACGTGAACCCGCAGTTCGCGGTGCTGGCCGAGGGCCGGATCTCCCAAGGCGACGTGGACGACACCGGAACGCCGAAGGTCGCCCTGGGCGGGATGGTCTATCGCCCATCGCCCCGGTGGTCGCTCAGCGTGCACGGCGGCATGGAATTCGACGGCACCCGCGAGGCCTTGGCCGCGGTCCGGGTCGCGTACCGCCTTCCCGGCGTGGGTCGCTGACGCGTGACCGGGAGGCAGACGCGTGAGCGGCGTCGGTCCGGAAGGCGCGGTCGACCGGGCGGACGCCGCCGGAGCGGCGGACGCGGGTGCGCCCGCGTTACGTCGCGTGCGGGTGCTCTTCAACCCGCGCTCGGGTCCGCACTTCTCTTTCGAGCGCCTCTGTCGCGCGCTCTCCCCGACCTGGGACGTGCCGGGGATCGACTTGGTCTACCAGCCGAGCCTCTCGGCCGATGACGGCGCGGAGAAGGCGCGGCGGGCCGTCGCCGACGGCGTGGATACCCTCCTCGTAGCCGGCGGCGACGGGATGGTCAACTCCATCGGCGCGGCCGTGGTCGGGAGTCCGGTCGCGTTCGGCGTCATTCCCGCCGGCAGCGCCAACGGGTTTGCCCGCCATTTCGGGATCCCGCTGGACTGGGAGGAGGCGGCCGCATGCCTTGCCACCGCGCGTCGGCAGGCGATTGACGTGGGGGTGGCCAACGGCCGGCCCTTTTTCGTGACGTGCAGCATGGCCTGGGAAGCCGCGCTCGTAAGGGCCTTCGAGCGCTCGCCCGTGCGCGGTGTCCTGCCCTACCTCTTCTCCGGCGCCGCCGGTTTTCTCGACTACACGCACCAGCCCTTTCGCGTGGAAATCGACGGCGAACCCGAGGCCGTCTACGAGGATCCGACCGTCTTCACTGTAGCCAACCTCACCCAGTACGGCGCCGGCGCGCGCATCGCGCCCAGCGCGCGCGAGGACGACGGACGGCTCGAGCTGGTCGTGATCGGCCGCAGGGATGTCCCCTCCGTCGTCGCCCGACTCGCCCGGCTCTTCGACGGGACGATCGAGGGGCTGCGCGAGGTCCAGTTCCGCGCCTTTCGCGCCCTGACCGTCCGTCGCGAGCGTGCGGCGCCGATCCAGATGGATGGCGAACTGCTCCTGCCGGTGAAGGAAATCCGTATAACCTTGAAAGCCAAAGCTTTGCGGGTACTCGTGCCCCGGTGAGCTTGCGGCGGCGCAGGAAAAGGGAAAAGAAAGAGAGCGGCGCGGGCCAAGGAGGTCAGGGTGAGGAACCCATGAGAAAACCCGCAACCGCTCTCGGGGAATACCCTATGCCACACCTTCGGAGAATGCAAGCGTCTGCGCGAAACTTTTTTTCGACGCGTGAATCCCCGGTCGTTGCGCGGGCGGGCGGGGCCGCGTAGGATTCGAACCGGCCGCGCGCGGAGGCGCGGCCGGGAGGCCGGCGCAGATGATTCCACGCTACACCCGCCCCGCGATGGGCGCGATCTGGACGGACGAGCACCGGTACGCGACCTGGCTGCGCATCGAGGTGCTCGCCTGCGAGGCGATGCACCGGCTCGGGATCGTGCCGGCCGCCGATCTCGATCGCATCCGTCGTCGCGCGCGCTTCGACACGGCGCGGATCGAGGCGATCGAGGCCGAGGTTCAGCACGACGTCATCGCCTTCCTGACCAACGTCGCGGAATACGTCGGCCCCTCCGCGCGCTTCATCCACCGGGGGTTGACCAGCTCCGACGTGCTCGATACCGCGCTGGCCGTGCAGATGGTCGAGGCGGCCGACCTGCTGATCGCCGGGGTGCGCGCGGTGCGCCGGGCGGCCGCCGCGAAGGCGCGCCGCTACCGGCGCACGCCGATGATCGGCCGCTCGCACGGCGTGCACGCGGAGCCGACCACGTTCGGGCTCAAGATGGCCCTCCTCTACGACGAGTTCGGGCGCGCGCTCGCGCGGCTCGAGGAGGCGCGTCGGACGGTTGCCGTCGGCCAGCTCTCCGGCGCCGTCGGGACGCATGCGCACCTCGATCCGTCGGTCGAGGCGTACGTCTGCCGCAAGCTCAAGCTCCGGCCCGCGGCGATCTCCACCCAGGTCCTGCAGCGCGACCGCCACGCCGCCTACGCCGCCGCCCTGGCCCTGGTCGGCGCCAGCGTCGAACGCTGGGCGCAGGAGTTCCGCCACCTCCAGCGCACCGAGGTGCTCGAAGTCGAGGAACACTTCGGCCGCGGCCAGAAGGGCTCTTCGGCCATGCCGCACAAGAAGAACCCGATCGTCGGGGAACGGCTCTGCGGCATGGCGCGGCTGCTGCGCGGCTATGCCCTCGCGGCCATGGAGAACGTGGCGCTCTGGCACGAGCGCGATATCTCGCATTCCTCCGCCGAGCGCGTGCTCCTGCCCGACGCGACGATCGCGCTCGACTACATGCTCGATAAGCTCGCTGCGCTGGTGCGCGACCTGCGCGTCTTCCCGGACCGCATGCGCCGGAACCTCGGCCAGACCCGCGGGCTGATCCATTCCCAGCAGGTGCTGCTGCAACTGACCGAGAAAGGCGTCAGCCGCGAGGAGGCCTACCGGCTCGTGCAGCGGAACGCCCTGCGGGCCTGGGAGGAGGGGGCGGATTTCCAGGCGCTGCTGGCCGCCGATCCCGAGGTGGCCGCCTGCCTTCCGGCCGACGAGCTCGCCAAGGCGTTCGACCTCGAGGTTCACTTCCGCGACATCGACCGCACCTTCGCCGAAGTCGGCCTCGACCGCCGGCGACGTCGGACGGCGGGGAGGGCGTGATGAGCTGGCTGGAACTCGAGGGGAAGACGGCGCTGGTGACCGGGGGGGCGCTGGGACTGGGCCGCGCGATCGGGCTGGGCCTCGCCGGGGTAGGCGTCCGCGTGGTCGTCGCCGACATCAACGAGGACGCCGGGCGGGAGGCGGTCACGGAGATCGAGGCCGCGGGCGGCGAATCCCGTTTCGCAGCCTGCAACGTGGCCGAGCCGGATTCCGTCGAGGCCGCCGTCCGCGCCGCCGTCGAGGCGTTCGGCCGGCTCGATATTCTCGTCAACAACGCCGGCGTCATCCTGCCGCGCCTGCTCGTCGACCCGGCCGGCCGCGAGGAGCTGGACGCCGCGATGTGGGATCGGGTCTTCGCCGTCAACACCCGCGGCCAGTTCCTGTGCGCGCAGGCGGCGGCCCGGGCGATGATGGCCGACCGCCAAGGCGGCGTGATCGTGATGATGAACTCGGAAAGCGGGCTCGAGGGGTCCGAGGGCCAGAGCGTCTATGCGGCCACGAAAGCGGCCGGCATCTGCATGACGCGGAGCTGGGCCAAGGAACTCGGCAAGCACGGCATCCGTGTGGTCGGGATCGCGCCCGGGATCATGGAGGCGACGGCGCTGCGGACCGAGTCCTACGAACGGGCCCTGGCCTATACGCGCGGTAAGACCGTCGAGGAGCTGCGGGCGGGCTACGTGAACAAGAGCTCAATCCCGCTCGGGCGCGACGGGAAACTCGCCGAGGTTGCCGATCTCGTCTGCTTCCTCGCCAGCCGCCGCGCCAGCTATATTCACGGCACGACGGTCAACATCAGCGGCGGAAAGTCCCGCGGCTGAGACCGGCCGGGCTGCCGCGAGCGGAGCGTCTGCGCGCCGCGGCTCAGGGGCCAGGAACGGCAGTTCGTTGCGTATGCTCGTGATGGGCGTATCTCACTTCTGCCGGCGCATATACCGCATTGACGGGGCCTGGGGCCGATGTAGTTCGCGGCAAAGTTGACGGATACTGCCTCGACAACTCCTGCGAGACCAACTCCAACGCTATCTTTGCCGCGAACTCCACCGAGTCGGGGCAAGCAGAACCGTCTCCGTCGGCCTTTCGTGCTTCGGCGCATTGCACAATGCCCACATGCTAAGATAGCCGGGGCCAGGCATTTCGGGCAGAGACCGCCAGAAGTGAGATGCGCCCGCTCGTGATCGTCCTCGTCCTTCGAGAGTGTAGAACGGAGAAATGGAGGACGAGGACGAGGACGAGGACGAGGACGAAGTGAAGAGGTCCCGCGACGTTTCGACAGGGTGCGCTCAGTCGAAGTAGAGATCCTCGAGCCGCGCCCAGGCGCCCGGGGCGCCGAAGAGCGGCAGACCGCGCGTCCGCATCACGTTCCCGAGGTTGGCGACGTCCTCGCGCGAGAGCTCCTTGAGCGGGTAGCCCATGCTGCGGGCCAGGATGATGTGCTTGGCGGTCATCTCGATCAGGTCCGTGCACATCTGCACCCAGCGCAGGTCCCACGGGCTCATCATCACCATGCCGTGGTTCTCCATCAGGAACGTGTTGTATTTCGTGAGCACGGGCGAGAAGTGGTCGGCCAGCCGCTGCGTCAGGGGCTCGCCGTAGGGCACGAGCGGGACGGGGCCGACCTCGGTGATGGTCTCGGGAAAGAACGGCCGCATCAGTTCCTCCGCGCCGTCGGCGATGGCGAAGGCGTTCAGGTGCGGGGGGTGGCAGTGCAGTACGGCCTGGACGTCGGGCCGCTCGGCGAAGAACTTCAGGTACATCGGCGTCTCGCCGGTCGGCCGCTCGGTCCCCTCGATCCGGTTCCCGTCGCGATCGAGGAAGACCACCGTTTCGCGCGTGACCTCCCCCTTGTTCCGCTGCGTCGGCGTGATCAGGATCGCGTCCTCCTCGAGCTTCCAGGCCAGGTTCCCGCCATGGCCGGTGACGTACTGGTGGCGGGCAAGGTGATGGCAGACGTCCACGAAGACATCGACCTTTGCGGCGTGTTTCTCGAGCAGTGTCATGGCCTTCCTTTCGCGGCGCATTCCCGTCCGACCGGAACTCTGCCCGGCGCCTGGCAACCCGGCCCTTCTACCCGCACCCGCCGTCCGCGGCAAGCCCTGTGCTTGTTGTGTGCCGGTGGGGGGCGCATCTCACTTCTGGCGGTCTCTGCCCGAAATGCCTCGCGGCGGCCATCTTAGCCTGTGCGCATGGTCATGCGCCGGAGCACGAAAGGCCGACGGAGACGATTCTGCTTGCCCCGACTCGGTGGAGTTCGCGGCAAAGATAGCGTTGGAGTTAGTCTCGCAGGAGTTGTCGAGGCAGTTAGCGAAGGAGGTCGACCTTCAAACGCCTGGTGGGCGCTTCCGTATAGGAATGGATTCTCGTGCGGAAACGACATCGCGACCATTCTTCCCACGATCAACTACGGCGTCAACTTCCTCGTAAACTCCACTGGATCTAACGTGTCCGTCAACGTTGCCGCGAACTACATCGGCTCCCATGCCCCGTCCATGCGGGTGATGCACCGCCCGAAGTGAAATGCGCCCGCCGGTGGGGAGGGCACTCGACGCTCGCCAGGGCGGGGCGGATCTGGCAGGCTGGCGCCGGCGTCCAAGGCTTGGACGCCATGCGGGCGCGGGCTTCCAAGGGTTGGAAGCCGGCCCGCCGGGGGATGGGGCGTGGACTTCGCCGCGCGCGCCAGAGAGACGCTCGATATCGAGATCGCCGAGCTGCGCCGCGTGCGGGACGGACTCGGCGCCGCCTTCAACGAGGCGCTGGCGCGCATGCTGGCCGCCCTGCAGGCGGGCGGCAAGCTCGTGCTGACCGGCGTCGGAAAGAACCTCCCGATCGCGCAGAAGATCGCCGCGACCTTCACCAGCACCGGCGCCCCCGCCGTCGTGCTCGACCCCTCGGCCGCGATGCACGGGGATCTCGGCCTCGTGCTGCCGGCCGACCTCGTGCTCGCCTTCAGCTACAGCGGGGCCTCGGACGAGCTGCTCCGGCTGCTCCCGCCGCTGCGGCGGATCGGGGTCGGCGTCGTGGCCGTCACCGGCGTGCCGGACAGCCCGCTGGCGAAGCTCTGTGACGGAACGGTCCTCGTGCGCGTCGAGCGCGAGGCCTGCCCCTTCAACCTGGCGCCGACCGCCAGTACGACCGCGACGCTCGCGGTCGGCGACGCCATGGCGATGGCGCTGCTGACCGCGCGCGGCTTCTGCCGCGAGGACTACGCGCGGCTGCATCCCGGGGGGGCGATCGGGCGCACGTTGCTCGTGAAAGTCGCCGATATCATGCGCACCGGCGACCGCGTCGCGCAGATCGGCCCCGACGCGCCCGTCCGCGAGGCGATCCTCGCCATGACCCGCTCGCGCTCCGGCGCGGTCGCCGTCGTCGACCCGGACGGCCGCGTGCGCGGGGTCTTCACCGACGGCGATCTGCGCCGGCACCTGGACGATCCCGGCGGGCTCGGCGATCGGCCCATCGCGCAGGTGATGACGCCCGACCCGGTCGCGGTCGGCGCCGACCAGCTTGCCGCCGAGGCGCTGCGCCTCTTTGAGCGACACCGGATCGACGACCTCGTGGTCGTCGACCGGGACGGCCGGCTCGCCGGCATGGTCGACCTCCAGGACCTTCCGCGGATGAAGATTCTCTAGAAATGGCCCCGGCGGCCGCGATGCCGCCGTTGCCCGGAGGAACGAAGCCCTATGCTCCGGCGCCGTATACCGAAGATAAACCGGTGGGCGCTCGGCCTGGCCCTGCTGCCGGGGCTCCTGCTCGCTGCGCGGCCCGCGGCATCGGAAACGGCGGGCGCCCTGGTCTTCGACGAGGCCGACGCCGCCCTCGACGCGCGGCTGCAGCTCATCGGCCAGGCGGAGCACGAGATCGACGTGATGGTGTACCAGATGAACATGGACGAGGCGGCGGCGCTGCACCTCGCCGCGCTGCGCGCCGCGGCGCGGCGCGGCGTACGGGTGCGCATCCTTCTGGACGGCGTGGGCAGCATGTTCCTCACCCGCCCGCCCATGGCCCATCTCGAACAGGAAGGGATCGCCTTCCGGCTGTACCATCCCTGGCCGAGCCTGCGGCCGCGGCGCTGGACCCGGCGCCTGCACGACAAGCTCCTGCGCGTGGACGACCGCGTCCTGCTGATCGGCGGACGGAGTATCACGGACCGTTTCTACGGTCCCGCGGAGGCCGAGGAGCGGAGGGTCACGCTTGACCGTGAGGCGCTCGTGACCGGGCCCGTGGTCGACGCGGCCCGGACCTACTTCGAGACGGTCTGGACCAGCAACCGGGTACGCCCGCCGCAGTCCTTTGCCTGGATGGAGGATGCCCCGACGTGGCCGGATGACTTCGCGTTCGGCGATGGCGATCCCCGGGCGCCCGGGGCGATCCGCCGCGCCGTGGCGCGGGCGGACCTCGACCGCGTCGCGCAGGCGCTCGACCGCGCGGAGGCGGAGATCGAACGCCGGCTTCCGGCGGAACCCCACCGGTTGCCCGACCCCACGGAGGCCGAGTTTCTGGAGAGCGGCGTTTCGCCCTCGGCGGAGCACACCATCGCGCACGACATCCACGTCCTCCTCGGCGAGGCGCGCGAGAGCATGGTCATCGAAATGCCCTACTTCATCCCCACCCGCGCCTTCCTGCACGCCCTGGACGATGCGCTGGATCGCGGGGTTCGCGTGGAGGTGCTCGTCAACTCGCTGCAGTCAACGATGAACTTCCTGGCCCATGCCGCCTACGTCAACCGCCGGCCGTCCCTGGCCCGTCGGGGGGTCAGGCTCTGGGAATACCGCGGGCCCGAAGCGCTGCATGCCAAGACCTTCGTCCTGGACGGGCGGGTCACGGTGATCGGCTCGTACAACGTCAACCGGCGCTCGGAGACCCGCGACACGGAGAGCGTGGTGGTCATCGACGACCCGGAGGTGGCCGCGGCCGTCGCGGCGATCATCGCCGAACGCATGGAACGGGCCGACCTCGTCTGTCCGGAGCGCGGCACGCCCGTCGGCGGCCGTCATCCCGGGGCGCGCTTCCGCCGGCGTGCGGCGACGCGCTTCCTCCAGGTGTTCACCCGGTTGATCGCCCGGCAGATCTGAGCGGCCGCGGGCCGCGCAGCCCGGAGGACATTCCCCAGTTCTCGCCCGACGGTCTGCGTAAAGTGTGGAGTGGAACGGCGTATCGCGTTTCCGAAGTGCGAGAGCCCGCAGGTGGTGCGCGGCGTGATTCGCGGGTGAATCCCGCTCGGAGGGGAGGCAGGCGTGGGGCGCCGGGCATCGCGGCTCGCACGCCCGGTCACCCCGTGCGCGGCGTACTCGGGCCGGGGGCGGGGCAAGACACCTGAGGAAGAAGCTGAAACGCTGAAAGGGGAAGGCCGGAGGCCGTCGTGATCCGTAGTCGTCGGCGTAGTCGTCGACCGGAAAGCGACGAGCCGGTCTACGACTACGGCTGACGACGGAGCAAGCGCAGGCCGGGCGAGCGGCACGCAACCCTTGCGAAGCCATGGGCTCTCCCGCCCCGGGAACGCCACGCTCCAGCGTGGCACGGTCCTGGTCCTCGATGTACTCGTCGCCCGCTCTCGCCTGCCGCGCCGAAGCGCGAAGCGCGTAGGCGGGTCGTCCGCTCTCGTCGCCCGAGCGCGCGGGGCTGGCGCTCGGTTCCCTGTCGTGGCCGGTCCTTGAGGGTGGCTTTCGTGCGACGATAGGGGTGGACGATTGGAGCCCGGGCTCCTCCCGCTCGTCCTCGTCCTCGTCCTCGTCCTCGGATCTCGAAAAACGAGGACGAGGACGAGGACCGCTCGCTTCGCTCGCTGAGGACGAGGACGAGCAGGACGGTCGGCGGCGCAGGACTCGTGTCCGCGCCGCGCCGCCGCAACGCCGCTCACGGCTTGCCCGCCGTAGCCTTGGCGAAGGCGGGGGCCTTCGCGGACGCGAGCGGCACGGCCTGCCGCACCACGCCGTCCGTGGAGAAACCACCGCAAGCCGAAAGCCGAAAACTGGGCAAAGCCCACGCGGCGGGCACTTCCGCGCGGCGACGTTGCCGGTTATACTCCGCCCCGGACGCGCCGCGGCCCTGGCGCGTGAACCGGGATATCTGCATGCGGTTATCGATTCGCGGGTACAGCATCGAGCGGGAAGTCGCCGTCGGCGAACTCGCCCAGGTCTTCCGGGCGCGCCACGAGGACTCGGGCGATCCGGTGGCCATCAAGCTGCTCCACGCGCGGCTCTTCCCGGACGAAGCGGTGCGCGAAGTTTTCCTGCAGGAGATGGCCCGCCTCATCCCGCTCGAGCACCCGAACCTCGTGCAGACGCGCGAGACGGGGGTGACCGCCCACGGCCGCGTCTTCGTCGTGCAGTCGTTCGTCGACGGCCCCTCGACGGCGGAGCGCCTGAACCGGTCCGGCCCATTCGCCGAGGCCGACGCGCTGCGCCGCGCGGCGGAGGCGGCAGCCGGGCTGGGCCATGCCTGGGCGACCGGTCGGCTCGTCCACGGCCACCTGCATCCGGACAACGTCATGGAAGAGGCCTCCGGCCGGACCCTGGTCGCGGACCTCGGCCTTTCGCGCATCGTCGCCCGCCTCGCCGGGAGCGGTGCGGTCCGTGGCGCGGTCCGCGGCACGCGCGCCTACCTCGCGCCCGAGGCGCGGGGCGGACTCGCCGCGCTCGACGTCCGGTCCGACATCTTCGCGCTCGGCCTGGTGCTCTATCACTGGACGACCGGCCAGGTTCCCTTCGACGGCGTGCCCGAGGACGAACTGCGGGCGGATGCGCCGCCCCCGCCGCTGGCCGATCCGCGCGAGGCGCAGCCCGAACTCTCGGTCCGGTTCGTCCACCTCCTCGCGGCGCTGACGGCCTGGGACCCGGCCGAGCGGTACGCCGGCTGGGACGAGGTGCGCGCGGACCTGGCGGCCGTTCGGGCCGACGGCCGGCCGGCCCGGCCGGCGGACCTTCCCGGTCCGATCGCCCGGGGGCTGGCCGCGGCGCCGCCGGCGGCGGAACTCCGGCCCGTCCCCGATTCCCGTGAAGCGCGGCGCCCGGTCCGCCGCCGCGTGCCCGCCGCCGCCCCCGGGAGCAACGGCAACGGGGCGAACGCCGCGCGGGCCCGCATCGTGCTCTCGCGCGAGGAACAGCGCCGCCTGCGCCGCGGCGGTCGCCGGCGGACCGCGCGACCCGGCGCCGTGCTGACGGCCGTCCTTCTGGTCTTCGCCGCCGCGGGCTATGCCCTGTGGCGGTTCGATGTTCTTCCGATCGAAGAACTTCTGTCTTCGCGGCCCGAGGCGCAGCCCCTGCCGTTCGAGCCGCTGGAACTCCCGTCGGCCGATCCGCCCGCCGCACCGCCGGGAGTGCCGGATGCGCCGGACGCCCCGGCCGCGCGGCCGACCCCGCCGCGTGCGCCCTCCCCTGCGCCGGCGCCCCGTCCGGATTCCCGGACCCCGACCCACCCGCGCTACCGGAGCGGCGCAGCGCGCTTCAACGAGGCGCTCGCGCTCTACCAGCGCTACCGGGAGGATCGCCGCGATCCGGCCCTGCTGCTCCGCATCGAAGAGCTGGCCGCCGCCGCCATCGAGGATTTCGAGGCCTACCGGGCCGACGTGCCGGACGACCCGGAGACGGCCGGTCATATCGACCGCTGCTACGGCATGATCCGCTACGCGCGGCAGAGCCGGCTGATGGACCACGGGCTCGACGGCGGCCGGCGACCGGGAACCGACCCGGGACGCCGCCGCGCGCCGCCGCGCGACCCGCCGACCCGCCGCTTCGTGCCGCGGCCGGACCTGCGGCTCGGTCCGGGCTGGAGCGCGACGCCGGCCGCCGGGCCCGCCGTTCGCGATCTCCGCGTTCTCCTGTCCGGTCGCGGCAACGCCCGCGTGCGGCTGGAGGCGGACGACTCGATCCTCGTGCTCCCGGGCATCCCCTACCTGCTCCCGCTCGAGCGGGCGGCCGAACGCCTCGACCGGCCCCCCCCCGAGGGCCGCCCGCTCGAGCATCCGGCGTTTCCCGCCAATACGATCCGTGCCCACCTCCTCCCGGGCGTCGCGGCCGGCGGGGCGGACCTGGTCCTGTTCACGGACCGCGCCGGCCAGGTGGTGGCCGCTCGCGTAGCCGAGGAAGGCGCGCTCGAACCGCGGCTGCCGGCGGTGCTCTTCTCGGAACGCTGGCAGCTCTACGATCCGGGCATGGGCCTGCTGCGGCCGGAGGGAGACCTGCTCGTCGCCCACCGGGTACGGAGCGGCGAAAGCGGCCTCGTACAGATCGAAAGCGAGCTGGCGCAACGCGATCCCGAGCAATCCAACGACGTCGGCCGCGTGCTCGCGCGCGCCACGCTGGTGCTCCCCCAGCCGATCGTCGACCTGATGCTCGTCCGGCTGGCCGTCGCGCCCTAGCGCCGGGCCGGAAACCCCGTGCTATTCCCGGAGCCCTGGCTTCCGAGCGACTGGTTGAACATCTCGTAAGTTCTTGATTTGCAATGAAGCGTTCGTGATGCGGGGTGTCTCACGGATAGAATCGAAACTTCCTTGTGAGTGGCGGGGATGTGTATGCGGGTAAGAGTATACGGGTAAGCATGCGGGTAAGCGGTTACGGGTAAGATTGGGCGGGTAAGAGTGGGAAGGTGCTTCTTCGCGTGGCGGGCATGCTTGCGGCGTCTTCTAAGGCGGTAGCCAGTAAATGACACTCGAACCCCCTTACCCGAACCCCTTTGCCGAACCCCCTTACCCGCATACCCTTACCCGCATACCCTTACCCGCATACCCTTACCCGAACCCCCTTACCCGCATACCCTTACCCGCATACCCTTACCCGACCACCCTTACCCGCATACCCTTACCCGCATACTCTTACCCGACCACCCTTACCCGATCCGTTTGCGCTGCTTCCGCTATAGCTTTAGCGACGGGGGAAGCCCCGTCAGTGAACGGTTGTCCCGTCTCGGAACTCAGGAAGTCGAGGACGAGGACGAGGACGAGGACGAACCGAAGATGCCCGCGCAGTTTCGACAGGGGGGCGCTCCGCGAGTGGCCGGCAACCCCCTGCTATTCCCAGAGCGGCGTGGGGTAGAGGCCCTCGTCGATCCGTGCCTGGATGCCCGCCTTCACGGCCGGCTTGTCCTCCGGGAAGGTGACGCCCAGCCAGGATTCCTTCGTCGGCAATACCGATACCCGCGCCTCACCGCGCGTGATCAGGTCGCCGACCACCGTCGGGATCAGGAACTCCGCCTTCGGCGATTCGCCCTCGCGCGCGAGAAAGTCGCGGAACGCGTGATCGAGCTGATCGAAAAGCGTCGGCGTGAAGCCGAACATGTTCATCGAAACCGGCTCGTCGCCGGTCAGCGGCCGCCAGTCTCCGCCGTCGAGGTACCGCGCGCCGTCGCCATCCCGCTCCACCTTCAGCCGCTCGACAATCCGGGTCAGCCGCCCCTCCGCGTCGCAGGCGCAGAGCGCGCGGGCGACCGAGCCGTGATCCGAAAGCGTGTGCCGCAGCGTGAAGCCGACCAGCGCGTAGTCCGTCCCGGCCGGATCGGCCGTCCGCAGGAACCCGGCAAGCGCCCGGAACGAACCGGCCCCGTAGAAGTCGTCCGCATTGATCACGGCAAACGGCCCTTCCACCTGCGCCCGGCAGGCCAGGATCGCCTGGCCGGTTCCCCACGGCTTCGTCCGGTCCGCCGGCCGCGCAAAGCCGGCCGGAAGATCGTCGAGCTCCTGGAACGCGTAGGCCAGCGGAATCCGCCCCTGCCAGTGCGGCTCGACGATCGCGCGGAAGTCCGCCTCGATGTCGCGGCGGATCACGAAGACCGCCGCGCCGAACCCGGCCTGGATCGCATCGTGGATGGCGTAGTCGAGCACGATCTCACCGGACGGCCCCACGGGGTCGATCTGCTTGAGGCCGCCGTAACGGCTGCCCATCCCGGCGGCCATGATCACCAGCGTCGGTTTCATCGTCCGGTCCTCCGTCAGGGCTGCCAGAGATAGGCGAATCGCGGCGGGCGCGGCCGCGGCAGCAGGGCCACGCCGTCCGGTCCCTGCAGGCGCCCCAGCCAGTCCCCCCACCGTACGGAGTGCTCGTAGCGCACGAACCGCACGTCGCGGTGGTCCAGCAGCTCGTGCACCAGCTCGATGGCCTCCGTGCGCGACCCGATCCGGTCGATCAGCTTCCGGTCCAGCGCATCGGCCGCCGTCAGGATGCGCCCGTCGGTAACGGCGGCCAGCTCCGCCTCGGTCAGGCCGCGGCCCTGCTGTACGAGCTGAGAGAAGCGCGCGTGGAGATGGTCCACGATCGCCTGGAGCATCGCCAGGTGCTCGGGGTCCACCTCGCGGAAGGGATTCAGCAGGTCCTTGTTCCGGCCCGAGACGATGGTCGTGTCGCGCACGCCGATCCGCTCGCTGAGCTCGTGCCAGTTCAGCGTCTGAAGGATCACGCTGATCGAGCCGAGCACCGCGGTTGGCTCCGCCACGATCCGGTCGCCGGCCACCGCGACGTAGAATCCGCCCGAGGCGGCGATGTCGCGGACGTAGACGACGATCCGCCGGTCGGGCCGGCTCTCGCGGAACCGGCGCAGGGCGCCGTGGATCTCGTCGACCGGCGTGACCGCGCCGCCGGGCGAATCGATTTCGAGCAGGATCGCCCCAACCGCCCGGTCGTTCGTCGCCGCCTGGATCTGGCGGAGCAACAGCTCCGTGCGGTCCATCGAGGGCCGGAAAAGCCCGCCCTCGGGCTGGCGCGTGAGGATGCCGCTGACCGGGATGCGCACGGCCTTGGCCCGGCCGGTCCCGTGCAGGTGGACCTCGCGGAAAGCCGGCGCCTCCTCAACGCCACGGGTGGGCAGGCGGGCGGCCCGGCGCGAGAGGAGGCGGGCGCCGAGCCCGAGATTGAGGACGAAACTGCCGGCCAGCAGGATGGCCAGCACCGCGATGCCGGCCCAGAACCCCGCATGCGAACAGCGACGAGCGTTTTCCGTCATGGCGGCTTCCCCCTTCTCCGGCGACGCCCCCCGGACGGGAGGCCGACGCCCAGGTGCGGGCGCCATGCTCCCACAGGCCCCGCCGGGAAGACGAGGAAAAACCGTGTCGCCGCCGGCTCAGACCGACCGTCGCCGGCTCTCCTCGATGTAGCGCGCGCGCAGCCGTCGGACCGTCGGCCCCGGCCGGCCGTCGCCGATCGGCGCCCCATCGATCTCGACCACCGGAAGCACGAACGCCGTGGCGCCCGTGACGAAGGCCTCGGCCGCCGACTGCGCTTCCGCCACGGTGAACGGCCGCTCCTCCACCGCGACCCCCGCCTCGGCGGCATGCGCCAGAATCGCGGCGCGCGTGATGCCGGCCAGGATCGCGGACGAAAGGTCGCGGGTGACGATCGTGCCGTCGCGGCTGACCAGGTGCGCATTGCTCGCGGTCCCCTCGGTCACGAGGCCGTCCTCGACGAACCAGGCGTCGTCCTTCCCGCGCGCGTGCGCGATTTCCTTTGCCATCGAAGCCGACAGCAATTGCACCGTCTTGATGTCGCGCCGGGCCCAGCGGGGATCGTCGAGCGTGACGATCCGGAGCCCGGCGCGGGCCTCGGGCCGGTCCACGAGCGGCAGCGCCTGCGTGAAGAGCACCAGCGTGGGCCGCGGGTCCGGCGGGTAGAGGAAGTTGCGCTCAGCGACGCCGCGCGTGACCTGCAGGTACACCAGGCCCTCGGTCAGCCCGTTTTCGCGGACCAGCCGTCGGTGCAGTTCCTCCAGCTCGGCGTCCGTCGCCGGCCGCGGCAGGCCGATCTCCCGCAGCGAGCGGTCGAGCCGGGCCAGGTGGGCCGGAAGGTCGATCAGCCGGCCGTCGAGCACCGAGGTCACCTCGTAGACCGCGTCGGCGAAGAGAAACCCGCGGTCAAAAACCGAGACGCAGGCCTCCGCTTCCGGCACGAACGCCCCGTTCACGTAGACGACGCGGCTCACGCCCGCCCCCAGCCGTCCGCCGTCCCGTCGATCCTTCCCCATCGGTCCGCCATCGAAACGCATAATCCCACGCTACCCGCCCCCGTCATCCCGCTCAAGCGTAACCCCCGTCCCCCAAAATCGTAGTCCCGATCCTAGTCGCAATCATAGTCTTTGTCCTGCCCCCCCATCTCCACGCCATCCCGACTACGATCCCGACTACGATTGCGATTACGATTGCGACTACGATTATGATTACGCGGCCTGCGACTGCTTCCTCACCCTGGTCCCTCCGCCGTCCCGAGGGCGGCCACGGGGGGCCGCCCCTACAGCATCTCGACCGGACCAGGCGGCGAACCGCCGGGGGCAGAGCGCCGCCCTCCAAACGCTACCCCCTCCGCCGCGTCTTCGCTCCACTCCGGTGACAGAGCGCAGGAGCATCTCATCCTGCACGGCGTATCCGCGGGAACAGCGCAGCGAACGGCAGCGCCATGACACGATCGCCGAGGGGACGGATATCGCGTCCGCCATACAGGACGACGCAACGAACGCGCGCCGTTGCGCTCCCGTGAGCGTCGGCGAACCGGTTATGGATATGCCGTACGAGCGTGGACTTCCCGGTCTGGCGCGCTCGGGCGACCATTACCACCGGCAACGCCTTCAGCGCCCACTCGACCCGCCCCTGTAGCCACCGTGGAACAAATTGTTTCATGGCGTGAGATATATGATCCGAGAGCCTGCCCTGTCTAGCGCCCCGTACCCAATCAGCCGTTCTTATGTCTGCGCCGCATGGCGAGATGGTGGGGGGGGCTTGCGGACAGCGCCCCGGGCGATGGCCCCCGAGTGTTGTGCCGTGCGGGGAGAGGTGCATCCTCACGCTGCGCCCGCCGACGTGGAAGGCCATGCCGGCATGGACTGCGGCGGCAGAGGGCGAAGCCCGGCAGCTTGCCCTCCGTAGCAAGCGGAGCGCGAAGGAGGGACGCCGCTTTCCCGCCGCGCGCGCCGCCACTCGCGACACGGGCCGCGCCGCCCGGCCGGGGGAGGCGAAAGCGCCGTCGCCGCTACGCTCTGCCGGCGCACTCCAAATGGAATGCGGCGCACCCCAGGCACAACGGCCCGCGATCCTGTAGCGGCGGGCGATGACCGCCGGGCAGAGGCGAAGATCGCGTTGGGGAGAAAGGGCCGCGGTCGGCGCCCGCGGCTACAGCCAACTCGCGCCTTTCTCGTCCCCGCGATCCTGTAGCGGCGGGCGGCGACCGCCGGGCAGAGGCCGGACTCGGCGTCCTGATCCTCGTCTCCACTGACCCCGCAGACGCCCCCCCGGTCTCCGCGGAAGCCCCCCCCCGGCTTGACACCGCGGCGGAAACCCGTAGAATAAAACGCGCCATGTTCAAATATCGAATGCTCGAATCCGTCATCGACGATGCGCTCGATGCGTTCCGGGTCGTCAGCGTTACCGGCGCCCGACAGGTGGGCAAGACCACGCTGGTGCGCCGGACCTGCGAACGACGCCGGATCGCGTACGTTTCGTTGGAAGACGCGACGGCGCGCGCCGCCGCCCAGGCCGATGCGGATGCCTGGCTCGCCGGGTTTCGCGGCCCTGTGGCGATCGACGAGGTGCAGCATGCGCCAGACCTGTTCCGCGCCATCAAGAAGCGGGTGGATTCGTCGCAGCGCCCGGGCCAGATTCTGATTACCGGTTCTGCCCTCTGGCTTTCCATGAAAGCCATCGGCGAAAGCCTTGCGGGACGCGTCGCACTCCTGGATCTCTGGCCGTTCAGCCTTGCGGAGTACCTGGAGCGCCCCGCGCCGGCGTGGGATATGCTCCTCTCCGAAGACTTCGAATTGGACCGGGTACGGGAAGCGGTCCGCGCCGACGGGTCGTTGGAGCCGGATTGGCTGGACCATGCCCTTCTCCGCGGCGGGTTCCCCGAGCCGTCGAGGTTCACGAAGCCGGGCCTGAGAGCGCTCTGGTTCGACAGCTACCTCAGCACCTATCTTCAGCGCGATGTGATCGACCTCGTCCGGATCGAACACGCCGACCGGTTCCTGCGGCTGATCCGACTTCTCGCCGGCCGCACGGGGCAATTGCTCAACGTCTCATCCCTCGCCCGCGATCTCGGGCTTCCCGCGCCGACGGTGCGTCGGTACACGGACTGGCTTGCCCTGACGTACCAGCGGTTCGACGTGCAGCCGTTCAGCGCCAATGTGGGAAAGCGGCTCGTCAAGTCCCCGAAGACCTACTGGTGTGACACGGGCATGGCCGCCGGGCTGCTGGGATGGAAGTCCTGGCGCGACGTGCAACAGGCAGGCGCGGAAGGCGCCCTGCTGGAAACCTGGGTGGCCGGCGAGATCGCGAAATGGGCAAGCGTGCATGCGCGGCGCCCCCTCTACTTCTGGCGGACACACGGTGGCGGCGAGGTGGACTTCGTCATCGAACAGCAGGGCCGGGTGGTCGGCATCGAAGTCAAGAGAGGCCAGCGCGTGGATGCCCGGGACCTCAAGGGGCTTGCCGAGTGCAGAGCCGCGCTGGGATCGCGCTTTCTGCGCGGCATCGTTCTCTACGGCGGCGCCGAGGTGGCGCCGCTCGGCGACCGCATCGTTGCCGTCCCCCTCGCCTTCCTGCGCGGCCGCGGGTAATCCCCGCTCGCTCTCCTGGTAAGGATTTCGAGCACGAGGAGGAGGCCCGCGCCCCCCATCGTAGTCGCAGTCCTAGTCCCAATCGTAGTCTTCGACCGCCCCCGCCCGGCTCCACGCCATACCGACTACGATTGCGATTACGACTGTGACTACGAGGCTTGCGCCTTCTCCTCATCGTAGTCGCAGTCCTAGTCCCAATCGTAGTCTTCGCCTCTCCCCGCACGGCTCCACGCCATCCCGACTAC